>JBGTJY010000984.1:0-1885 GCA_041744855.1 Candidatus Hydrogenedentales bacterium | reverse complement strand
TCCCACCGGACATCGCCGAAGCGATCTTGCGCGGGATCGAGATCGAACTGCGCGAGATACGCAACCGACTCGCCGCCGGCCGCTGGATTTTGAGCCGTGCCGAACAACAGGAATCCGCCTTCATTCGGCAGTACGTGATGGGCAACGAAGTTCTGCAAATTCGACGCGCCCGGGGTGTTAGCGCCGATCATGGCGCTGCCTCGAAAGTCGCCGAGACCATCCGCGGTCTCGAGATAGACTTGAGTCTCCGCGAAGGTTTTCGAAAGGGGCGACGCACCGGCGATCGCGTAGCCGCCGTCGTCCGGCGTGGCATCGAGAATCATGGTGCCGGAGAGTCCGGGCAGCGCGACGAGATCGACGATTGGCCGTTGCCACGCGATTCCGCCGTTCACATCGGTCTCGAAGAGGAATCCGCGGAATGTGTCCTCCGGGTGCATGGCGAAACCGGCGACGACCTGGCCGCCATCGGGCGCGGGCAATACCGAGGTGACTACGTACGCCGGTGCGTCCTCGAATTCGTCGAGTGCGTAAGTGCGACTGAAGAGTATCTCGCGGTTTTCGCCCTCTCCCTCGCCTTCACCTTCGCCCTCTCCCTCGCCTTCTCCTTCGCCCTCACCCTCGCCCCCTTCGACTTCGAACGTGACCGGGACGCGCAGGGTGCGTTCGCCGTACGTGATGGTGATGGTTCCGGAATTCGTTCCTTCGACGAGCGCCGGGTGCACGGCATCGATCGCCACCGTGATGGTGCGGTTGTCGGTGCCGTTTTGCGGGGTCAGCGTGATCCAGGGCCGATTAACCACCGAAGTCCATGAGACGGACTGCGTGCCGACGTTCATGATGCGGAGTTGAGCCGTGAAAGGCGCGCCCGGTCCCAACTCGATACGGGTGGGTTGGGCCGTCAACATGGCGGGGTCGCAGCCCGTGACGAAAACGGCGAATACTGACAAGACCACCGCAAGAAGTATACTTACGCGCATAAACCGCGCTCCGGACGTGTTGAATAATCTTTGCGTTGTACCACGCATGCAATCGCAATGCAATCAGGAAGGGACTGCGCGGCCTGGGCCAACGGAAACTTTCTACCCTACAATCAAGCAGGAGTTTTACAACTTCATATGCCCGGCGGGATTTTCGGAAAATTTGGGAAGGAAAAGGGGACCGTCACGGAATCGGCGGTGCTCGATTCGATGCGGCATATCATCGACCCCGATCTTGGGCGCGATATCGTTTCGCTGGGGTTCATCAAGAATCTGTCGATTGTCGATGGGACGGTTGCGTTCACGGTGGAACTGACCACGCCTGCGTGTCCCGTGAAGGAAGAATTCAAGACGAAATGCGAGAGCGCCGTGAAGAAGTTGCCGGGCGTGGAGACGGTCAACGTCACGATGGGCGCGATGGAGGCGAAGAAGCGGCCCGAGAATGCTATCAATACGCTGACGAAGGTGGACTCGGTGATCGCCGTGTCGTCTTGCAAAGGCGGCGTGGGGAAATCGACTATCGCGGCGCAACTCGCACGGGCGCTTCACCGCGAGGGACTCAAGGTCGGCCTGCTCGATACGGATATCTACGGCCCTTCGGTTCCCACGTTGTTCAACATGCATCGGCCGCAATTGATGATGCGGAACAACATGCTGATCCCGCTCGAGGCGGACGGCCTCAAGTTGATGTCGCTTGGGTTCGTGCTTGGCGATTCGCCCGCCGTGATGCGCGGGCCGATGGTTTCCGGCTATGTGCAGCAGATTCTTCACCAGACGGATTGGGGCAAGCTGGATTACTTGATCATCGACATGCCGCCGGGGACGGGTGACATCCAGTTGACGCTCGTGCAGCAGGCGGCGCTCGACGGCGCAATTATCGTGACTACGCCGCATTCGCTCTCGCTCGT
>JBGTJY010000983.1:0-10794 GCA_041744855.1 Candidatus Hydrogenedentales bacterium | reverse complement strand
TCGAAGGGCCGCTCCCTGGGTCCAACATGTGGGCGATCGGCAAGGAGCGATCGACTTCCGGCAACGCGATGCTGCTCGGCAATCCGCACCTCGCGTGGTCTGGCTCGCAGACCTGGCACGAAGCGCAGATCACCGTGCCCGGCAAGATAAATTTCATGGGCGCGACGCTGATTGGCCTGCCCGGGCTCGCGCTCGGCTGGAACGATCGCCTCGGCTGGTCGCACACGGTGAACCCGCACGATTGCGACGACATTTACGAATTGTCGCTCGATCCGGCGGACTCCGCGCGTTACCTGTACGAGGGTCGATCGATTCCGTTTGAGCGCTTCACCATCTCGGCGGAAGTGAAGACCGATTCCGGAATCGAACGCAAGGAAGAAGAGGCGCTGTGGACGCATTACGGTCCGGTCGTGAAAGTCGCGGACGGCAAGGCCTACGCGTACAAATCGCCGAGCCTGAACGAAACGCGGATGTTCGAGCAGTGGTACCGCATGACGAAGGCGCGCACGCTCGACGAATTCCGCGCCGTGCTCGACATGCAGGCGATACCGATGTTCAACATCGCCTACGCCGACGACGCGGGCAACTGCTTCTACTTGTGCAATGGGCGATTCCCCGATCGACCCGCGGGATACGATTGGAGTGGCGTCGTGCCCGGCGGCATCGCGGCGACGGAATGGAACGGAATTCTCCCGCAGGCGCGCCTGCCCCAGTTGCTGAATCCGCCCACCGGCTACGTGCAGAACAGTAACTCCGCCGCGTGGTACACGAACCTGCACACGCGAATCGACCGTCGTAGTGCTTGGGAAAGTGTTTTCCCGAACAACAACTCATTGCGCTCGCAGCACGGCCAGATCTTACTCGAGCAAAACGAGTCCATATCGTTCGATGAATTGCTGCGCGACAAACACAGCATGCGAATTCTCGTCGCGGACCGCGTCAAACCGGACCTTATTGCCATCGCATCGACGGACGAGTCGCTCGCCGAAAGCACTGCGGTCCTCTCCGCGTGGGACAATTGCGTCGCCGCCGAAAGCCGCGGCGCCGTGTTGTTCACGGAGTTTTGGAAGCGCTACGTATCCAGCGCATCGCCGGCGTACGAGGTCGAATGGTCGGAGTTGCATGCGGCCTCGACGCCGCATGGTATCGGCGACGCGAAGGCCGCGCTCGACGCGCTGCGCGCCGCATCGGCCGACGTGCATGAGGATTGGGGTGCACTCGACATTGCGTGGGGCGACATTCACCGGCTGCGTCACGGCAAGATCGATCTGCCTCTCGGCGGCGGCGAGGACGATCACGGCGCGTTCCGCATCGTCGAACATCTACGCGATTCCGACGGAAAGTTCAAAGCCGTGTTCGGCGACAGCTACGTTTTCGCGGTCGAGTTTTCGAAGCCGGTCAACGTGCGCAGCATTCTCGCCTATTCGCAAAGCGGCGACCCGAAATCGCCGCACCACACAGACCAGTGCGCGTTGTTCGCGGCCAATCAGTTCAAGCCCACGTATTTCGAGGCAGACGAACTCGCGCAACACACGGCGCGTGCGTATCGGCCTTGAATCCATCGTCGGATCGCGGCGCGCGTGCGTGGATAGGCTTCGCGGCGTTCGCGTACGTCATCGCCGTGCTCGTCATCGACACGCTCTCGACCCAGCGCGCACAGTTCGTCTTCGACTGGGGCGATCTCCGCACGAGCTTTTACGGCGCGGAGCCGTACAAGTTCATCGCGTGGTTCATAGTCCCATTCCACCTATGCCTGCCGCGCATGGACTGGGGCTACCTGACATTCGCTCGCTGGAAACGAATCGACTGGGCAATCCTCGCGGGCGTGACGCTCGTCGGCGCGGGGATCATGCTCGTGTTGCCGTGGCTTCCAGGCGTGGGCGATTTGTATCGCGGCTGGGGCGCGCGGGCGCTTGACCATCGCATCGAACTCGCCGGGCGGCAGATTCTGTGGACGCTCTCGTGGCTCACGGGCTGGGAGTTCATGCACCGCTATCTGCTACCCCGTGCCGCGCTGCACGCGTGGCCAGTTCGCGGCCCGGTCGTCGCGCTCATCGCGATTCCGTTGATCGAGGCGCTGTACCACGTCGTCCAGGGCAAGCCGCACATCGAAAGCCTCGGCATGGGGCTGCTTTCGCTCGCATTCACGGCGTGGGTTCTCCACCGCCGCAACGCGCTCCTGCCGTTCCTGGGTCACTTGATCATCGAGCTCGAGCTGATCGCGTTCCTCTTCGTGTCGCAGTAAACAGCCGTTTCGCGGCGGGGATTGCTAGATCAGTTTTCGAATGACGGGTCGTCGTTTCACGTCATTCCTGCGCAGGCAGGAATCTCTCCCTAAATTCGGGGCGTCGTGCACAAGCGAGAGATTCCTGCCTGCGCAGGAATGACGGAGAGCGCAGGAATGACGGAGGGCGCACGAATGACCTCGAGAGGTCTCTGCTTAGTTAAACGGCACGCGCCACGACGATCATCGTTTCGCCGAATAGCAACGCCGTCTGTGCCATGTCTCGTCTCACCTCGCGCATGACGCCGCCATGGCTTGGGCCGCGAATGCCCTTGGGAAACGTCAACGCCTGCGCGGCGATTTGAATGGGCGCCCACGGGAGATAGAGCCAGTTCGCGGTTTTGATCCGGTTCGTGGTCATGGATTCGATCGCGAATCCGGACGTGTGCAGCATGTAGCGCATCTGTGGGTACGAAATCATGCTGATATGGTGGCGCGGCTGCGGATTCGTCTCGTCCAGGGGATACTTGGACTTGTTGTGGAATCCCGTCAGAAACCAACGCCAACGCGAGCGCAACGAGGAAACATTCGGCGTGGTAATGATGAAAACCCCGCCGGTCTTCACTACTCGCCGGCATTCGCGCACGAAATCGAACGGTCGCTCAATGTGTTCGATTCCTTCGATCGACACGGCGGCGTCGAACTCGCCGTCTTCAAACGGGAACCGCTCGTTCATGTTCGCCGTGCGAAAGCTCTCCGGCGGGATTGCGGCGTGCGAGGCGATGTCCGCGGCAACGACGGTGTAGTCCGCATTCTGCAATCGCTTCGTGAACGCGCCCGAGCCACACGGAATGTCGAGCACGTTCCCCTTCGAAAGCGCCGCGCTCAAACAGGCGAACACGGTGTCGTGGACGCCGCGCGATGCGCTCTCCTTCGGCCGAGGTGTCGCGGTTTCTGGCTTTTGTTGGATCGCTTGACCCTCCGATTTAAGACGATTGGGCAACGGATAACCGTTGGTTCAGTGCGTGGTGCTGTTGTGGGGGTTCACGCCGTCAACCGACGGGCGAGTTCGGTGCGAGTCCGACTGGGCCGAACTGCCGCGCTCGATGGTCACGTAGTGCGCGCCGCGGCGCTCATCGCCTTCCGAAATTTCCGCGCTGATCGTCGTCTCGCCCGCGACCAAAGGGAGCGATCCGATTGTTAATTCCGTATTTCCGGGCACTATCTCGCGGATGTACATTAGCTCGCCGATGCGCAGTGTGGCCCGCGCCGGCAGAGTCGTCTCCGGGAAACGTAGTTGTGCGTGATACACACCCGCATGGGCGATCGTCACGTACCATTCCCCGATGCCGTTCGCGCCCCAGTTTGCATTGGGGCCCCGCCAATCTTGCCGATTGAGTTCCGTGCTGGCCTCGTCGGTGGACCCCACGATGATCCGCACCGGATCGAATCCACGGCTCGCGCACACGTTGTCGAACCACGCATCGTATTCCGAGCGGAGTTCGGCGACGACGTAGGGAAGTTCGGCCGCGAGGTCCTGTTTCTCGAACGGGTCATTCTCGATGTCGAACAACATCAAGGCATTCGCGTCCCACGCAGCGCCCGGTTGCACGCCGTTCGGTTGCACGAGTTTGTACTGCCCTCGCCGAAGGGCGAGCGCGCGATACTTTTCCGGCGCATCGCCACGATGCCACTGGAACACGAGACTACGTGTCGGGACCGCCGTGGATTCACCTATCCAGATCGGCAACAAGGTCACACCGTCGAACGTCGAATTCCCCGGTTGCCGAACGCCGCACGCATCGAGCAGAGTCGGAGTGATATCGATGTGCGCTCCCGGCGTGTCGATAACGCGGCCCGCTTCAATGCTTCCGGGCCACCGCACGAAGAACGGAACGCGGATTCCGCCCTCAAACACCGTGCCTTTCAAGCCGCGCAAGCCCGCGTTGAAGCGGGGCTGCTGCGGACCGTTGTCCGTCATGAAAATGACTATCGTGTTCTCGCGCGCGCCGGACTGGTCGATCGCGCGAAGCAATCGCCCGACATTCTCATCGACGTTGGAAATCATGCCGTAGATTTTGGAAGTCGTCTCTACGTCGAAACCGTTATCGAAAGGCCAACCCTCGTTCGCGGGGAAGTCTTGCGGCTTCATGCCGAGGCTGCGGTATGGTTTGGCGTATTCGTCGCCAATTTCGAGCGGCGTGTGCGGCGCGTTGTACGCGATGTAGGCAAAGAACGGCGCGCCGGAATTTCCCCGCACGAAGTCGATCGCGGCGTCCGTGAAAACGTCCGTGCAATAGCCGGACGATGTCCCCGCGGCGCCATTACGGTAGACGACCGGATCGAAGTATCCGGAGCCATCCGGCGGGTCCGAAGGTTGGCCAATGCCGCCGCCCTTATGCACGACGGCGACGTCGAATCCCTGGTCAATCGCGCGTAACGGATAGTTATCGCCCAGATGCCACTTTCCGAAAATGCCGGTGCGATATCCCGCGCCCCGGAGCAGCTCGGCGAGTGTCGTCTCGTCTGGATGCATCATGGATCGGCCCACGAAGGTATCGACCACGCCCGTGCGGTAGTTGTAGCGTCCCGTGAGTAACGACGCCCGCGTTGGCGAGCAGACGGGACTCACATAGAAGCTATTGATCCGCGCGCTATCGGCGGCGAACGCGTCGATGTTCGGCGTGCGCACGACGGGGTTCCCGTTCACGCCCAAGTCGCCGTAGCCCTGGTCGTCCGTGATAATCAGCACGACGTTGGGACGCGCCGCCGACGCGATCGACGCGACCATGATCGCGGCAATCATTAGCACGGCGCTGATGTTTCCGTTGGACTTCACGCTGCGGAACCTTTGACCAATAAATATACCCTCGTTCCCAAGCGGATGTTTGGGAACGAGGGCCGGAGTCACTGCGTGGAAGGGCTTACGACGCTGGCTGGTCCATCTCGATCTTGAACGGAATCTTTTTCTTTTCCCAGCGCAGGTAGGCGACGGCGCTGTAGGCCTCGGGATTATCGAAGCCAAAGAGGAGCCATTCTTCGTGCGGGGCCTCTTCCGGCGTTACTTCGACGCGAAGCAGGTCCTGCTCTTGCTTATAGCGAAACGCGCCCCACTGCTTGGCTTCCTTGTTGAGGATGACGGTCCACTTTCCCGTTTCGCGCGGAATCATGAACAACGCGTAGGTGCCCGCCGGCACCGGCTGACCTTCGATCTTCGCATCCATCTCGAATGTGATCGTCGTCGCTTCATTCGCGCCCGCGCGCCACGGCAGCGCATCGCCTTCATGCGGCACGAGGCGGCCGATCTGCGGGTTGTCGCTCTTGTCGTGCCACACGTCGCGGCCCTTGACCGCCGGGCGGTGGTAGTTGATCGTGATGTGATTCTTGGGCCCAATCACCTGCGTGACTGATGCCTCCTGACTTGCATCCGGCTTCTGCTTGTTGCGCTGTGCGTCCGCAGGCGATGCGGTCCACACGAGCGCGGCGGCAACCGCCATTCCCGCCATCCAACGTGTCTTCATGATCGTGCTCCTCGCTTCAAAGTTTCGATTTTCGCTGCAGCGCTATCGCTCGCCGCGGCCCAAACTCCGCACCGGGACAATTCCCGGCTTGGTCCCCTCGATACGCGCCAGAATCGCCATATTACGGATCGTTGGACGTTCGGCTCAAGCGCGCGGCGGTCTCAGTAACGCTCGCGACTTCACAGTGATACGCCAAGGGACGTTTCGGTATGATTGCCGCGCCAGGGGCGGAGAACCGCCGAGGCCGCTGTATCGTAGGGGGGAACACGTGCCGAATCAGAACGATAGAACTATCCGGTGAACGCGGATCTCCTCAGGAAATATTTTCAACGCGTCTACGCGCACCGCGTATTCGTCGCCGTCGTAACCGCCGCGACGTTTCTGGTATCCGCCGCAATCGAGCTGGCGCTAGTCAAGCGGGAATATGACGCCGAAGTGATCCTTTTCAGGACCTCGCCGACGTTGGGCGAGGAGGGTCTGGCCGCGCTTGTGCCGCCCGCGGCGCATGCGAAGGCTTTCGAGGAACTTGTGCGCTCGACGTCTGTGCTGGGCGGCGTGCTAGAGGATGCCATCGCGCAGCGCGTTTGGGGCGACGAGAAGAACGTGCCGGATTTCGAGGGTCTGCGAAAGCGGCTGCGGACGAGCACGGCCATCGTCGATGAGACCGCGCGGCCCATCAACTTTTCGCCTTATGTGACCCTGATCGCGACCGACGTCGATCCCGAGGTTGCGCGGCGACTCGTGGATATCTGGGCGGAACGCGCAATCGAGGCGGCGAACCGGTCCAACGAACTCTCGATCGATACAGCGACGGAAACCCTCACTCGACAGGAAAACTTTCACCGACAACGCGTGGACAAAACTCTCGAAGAACTCGCGCAAGAAAAAGCGTCGTGGAACATTCCTTTGCTGCGGACTGAGCTTGAAGAAATGCTCAAGCTCGATGGAGTTCTGCGCGAAAAATTGCTCGATGCTCAAGCCAACTTGGCCGCGGAGCAGGAGCGGCTTCGAAGTGTCCATGAGCGGCTCGCGTTGGAAAAGCAATATGAGTATCTGTGGCGCGCGCCTTCCGAGGATGTGTTTTGGATGGAGCGCCTGGAAAGCGGCGGCGCTTCGCCGGATGACGCAAGCGCGTTCGACGCATTGGAGGGCAAGGGTCTCGTTCATCAGGAGTTGAACGAGATTTACATCGTTCTCAAGAAGGACGAACAGGAGACACTCGCCGCGATCGCCAACGCGGAGGCGCGCTCCAAGGCAATCGACGCCCAGATTGCCGCGTTGGAACTGGAACGGAATGAACTGCAATCGACCGTCGAGGAACACGATCTGGTCCAAAAACGCCTTGAGCGGCAAGCGTTGGTGTTCGAGACGATTTACAAGGAAGTCGCGGCCCTTGATTCGTTCGCACTCGCGGCCGCCGAATTGGTGAGACCTCGGGCCAAAGATGCTGTCTTGCCGGTCGGGTACAACCGGCTACTTCCGGAGACCTATTACCGTAATCACGCCGGTGTAACGACGGGTAAAACCCGCGTGGCGCTGATCACGTTTCTTGGACTGGCCTTCGCCTGCGCCTACGTCATCGGAAAAGACGAAATCCCGGCTTGGTTTCGCCATCCTGATCCAGACGAAAAGTCGAGCGCGTGAACAAGTTCGCGCGATTGCGATCGATTCCGCTCGCGCTCGTATTCCTTGGAGCGGGTCCATTTCTCCTTGCGCACGTTGATGCAGCGGAGAGCGAATCCACCGATACACAACTTCTCCTGGATGCCATCACGCCTTCGTTCACGGTCCCCCCCGTGGATTTGTTCGACGTGGAGGAATACGGCTCGCTTCCGGCCCGCCTTCTCGGCGTGGATTTACTTCAGGACGGAAAGGAGTTGTCCGGCGATTCGCCGTGGGTTGACGCAACCCAACCCCTCGTCTTGCGTGCCTATTGGGAGCCGATTCGGCGGCTGGAATCCCAAGCCCGTTTCCGGGCGACGGTATGGGATTCGATGTGTCTCATCAAGAACGACTTCGATCTGCGCTTCGGGCCGCTTCCCGCGGACGCGCCATGGGAAGCGGCAGAAGTCGCGATTCAGGAATATCCGATCGACTTGCTTGAAGCGGCAACCTCTTTCAGCGGCCGCGGCTACTTGAACCTGACGCTACTCACGCCGCGGAGCGCGACGCGCAAAGAGCGGCCGCTGCTCTTGATCCCGATCTCGCTGGGCCCGCTTGCGCGCGAATCGCTGGTGACCGAGCGCGTCGTAAAGGAAAAGCTGGGCGAGAACGCCGCATTCATCCCGACCATGTCGAGATTGGGAATCGGCGCGTCGCTGCCTATCGCGATCCCAAGCGGGTTGACGCCCAGCAAATCCGTGCACGTTCTTTCGAGCATGGCCTATCGAAACCCGCCTCAGGGTGTCGACGTCTGCGAGATACAATTCACCGATCGCGCGGGCAAATCTGCGCTCGGCCATTTGCGTTCGGGCGAGAACACCGCGCGCGCCGATTACGACGCACTGACGCCCGAGCGGGACCACGACAAAGTGACCGTACTGCGTTCTCGCGACAGTGGACAGCTCGACGCGTTAGGCCGTCCCGTACGGACGCATATTTACATGGAGCCGATACCCATCCCGCCCGAACTCGGCCCGTTGGCATCGATCGAGATTCGCTGCGTGGCCGAGACGTTCTTCGATCTCTTCGGCCTTGCATTCGCGGAGTAGCCGCCGTCCAATGTCATTCTGAGCGGATGCGAATGGTCTAGAAACTATCCTGACACCCGACTACCAGTCATTCTGAGCGCCGGCGAAGAATCACCGTCGGAGCAAAACCTCAGGGAATCGCGCGAACGAGATTCTTCGCTGGCGCTCAGAATGACTGGCCTGAAGTGTTGGGAAAGCATCTAGGTTTCAGTGGCCGTTCTGTCCGTTATTGCCGTTACGCAACAACTTGCCGATCCAAAGGTCCAGGTAGTCCGCGCCGATCTCCTTGATCACATCGACGCCGTCG
Source organism: Candidatus Hydrogenedentales bacterium (assembly GCA_041744855.1). Classification (GTDB taxonomy): domain Bacteria; phylum Hydrogenedentota; class Hydrogenedentia; order Hydrogenedentales; genus JBGTJY01. The sequence continues at coordinate 2,052 of JBGTJY010000983.1, read as the reverse complement.
TTGCGCCCAAGGCGGATCGCGCGGTCACGGGCGAGTCGCCGCGCATGCGCCGCTTCCGCCGACGTTAGCTTTCCATCTGCCCGCGCACGCTTAATCTCGCGGACGTACGTGCGATAGACCTCGTCGATCCCTGCTTCTAGCGCCACGATCGCGCGATCGAAGCGAGAACGTTTGCGGTGACGCAGGAACGTTTGGGATTTCAGCACCGACCACGCGGCGCCAAGGATCGAGCCCGCGATTGCCAACGCGGGATCGGATTGCAGAAGTTGGGTCAAATTCATGGGGATTTTCCTTTTCGTTTACTTAATTGGATTGGAAGACTTTGTAGCTTTACAGGAACGTGCGCGCGTCCACGATGTATCCGTTGGTCGCGTCGTCGGTGTCTTTGATGGACGTCATGCCGACGCGCAGGTGCAGTCGCGCCAGCGCAATCGCGTCTGTGTCGGCACTCGGGGCGGAAGGCGACGCCGCTTCGACGCCTTCCTTGATGCTGATGTCCCATGTCTCGATGCGCGCTTGCACGAGATCGATCCGTGGATTCGACGCCGGCGGCGTGACATCCCCGGATTCCGTTTGCGTCGCGAGTCGATACGGGAATCCCGAGATGAATGCGTAACCCGGATCGACGAGCACGGAGAGTCCTACGGGCGACGTGGCAACTACGCGCAAATCATTCGGTGCCGCGCCGCGAATCACGCCATCGCCGCCGCCCCACGCGAGCGACAACAAGTAGTGCGCGAGCTCGAGCGCCGTCTCGATGCGATCGTCCCACGTGTTCAATTTCGCGGAGGCGACCGGGCGTTCCTGGAACGACCAATTCGTTTTCGTGTACGCATTGCCCTTGATGGACATGATGTAGATCTCCTGATAACGCTGTTACATGTAGCGGCGGCTTTGAAGCCGCCGTCGTCACGCGGAGGACTATTCGAGCCGATACACGCTGTCGAGCCCGATGTTTTCCGTATCGAGCCGGAACTGAAACACAGTCGATGCGGAGGGTTGTCCGCGCACGATGAACGCTGTTGGGTTCGCTACCGATCGCAACGGCGAGGTGAACTGCACCGTCGTGGTGACATGGCGGCCCTGAAACCGATGGCGGACTTCGCGAACGCGTCCCACGAGTTTTCCGGCAAATCGTCCGAACCACTCGCCAGGAAGCTCGCGTTCCAGCCGGCGGAATCTCGCATCGCGGACTTCCACGATCTGCCCGACGGAAATCGTCGAGTCGCCATTCAGAAAGACGACCTCGCCCGTCGGCTCCGGATACGCGATATCCGCAAGCAGACCCTCAGCGATCGGATTCGCGTCGTCGGAATTCGTCACCGAGAATAATTCCAACGGTCCATCGCGAAATCCGTATTCGGCGACGCTTTCGCCGTTGACGTACGTTTCAGTGAACGGAGAAAAAACCGGATTGCCATCGACGATGAGCGCATTCACGATTTCATCGCCGCGCGAACCCAACGTGACGCCGTGCCGCACCGGATCGAAAAAGACGACGCGGTCGGGATTGGCTGCAAGTCGGAAGTGCACGCCGCGCTCCGCGTCAATCGACCAGACGTAGCCCTGCGCGGCGTAGGCCATCGCGCTGAGTATTTCCATCACGCCGGCCGACACATCGAGCGCGCTCATGAGCGTCGGCGCATCCTCGATCGAATCCACGTGAATGCCCGCGTAGGAGTAGAAATCTTTCAACTCCATCCCGGGGACGAGGTACGCGCCGTCATCAAACAGCTCGACCTCCGCGTGACCGTTTTCGACCAACGCCGCATTGAAACACTCGCCGCCGCCGAACACGAGACCGACGTATCGCCCAAACGCGTCTACGCGATTGTCGAATGCGCCAGTGATATCCCGGTGCGGATTCAGCTCGATGAATTCAATGCCTTTCGTGTCGATCAACTCTTGAAGGAATGCCTTGGCCGCTTCCGCTTTGAATCTGTAGCCGCTGGCGTCGTATTGCGCGTCCGACCAATCGAACACTTCGGGGTGTCGTGTTTGCGCGTGACTGTTGCGCGACGTTTCTTCCGCATCGATCATCATCAGGCGCAG
>JBGTJY010000982.1:0-12153 GCA_041744855.1 Candidatus Hydrogenedentales bacterium | reverse complement strand
TCCTCGTTCTGCCCGAGCGCGAGGAGGCGCCTGCCGAATGGCATTGTCGTCAATGCGACATGCGCGGCCACCACGACGAGTACCGCGATCAGCACCGGCGCGGAAATGCCCATGAACAGTTCCGACGCGATCCACTCGACCTTCTCCCCCAGGTAAAGCGTCTGCGAGTCGGTCACGAGATAGGTCGCGCCGCGCGCCGCTTCGAGCATTCCCAACGTGACGACGAACGACGGCACCTTCAAGTACGAAACGATCGTCGCGTTCACGCCGCCGCACGCGAGACCGGTCAACAAACACGCCGCCACGGCCAGCGGGAACGGCCAGTTCAATGTCGCGAGTACGACCCCGAGCACTGCGGCCGACAGGGCCAAGACCGACCCGACCGACAGATCGATGCCTCCTGAAATTAGCACCAACGTCATTCCCACGGCGATGATAAGGTCGGCCGGGATTTGGTTCGCAATCGTCCGCAGATTGCTCGACGACAAAAAATTTTCCGTCGTGAGCGAAAAATAGAGAATCAACGCGCCCAGCGCGAGGCCCAAACCCAGATAGTCCGCCCAAACCGGCGGAAAGCGAAACGTCTTCATGCGTTCCCGTTGCGGCTATTGCGCGGCAGCCGCGTTCGACGTTTCTTTCGTCACGAGGTCGACCGGCGTCTGACGATCGTCGGGCGCGGCGCCGCTCTCGATGATCGCCAGGGCGAACTCGATGCCGTAGACCGCGAGCTGGTCGCCGTGCTGATCGACCGTGCAGAGAATTTCGCCCGACTTGACCAACGCGTTGACGGCCGCGATGTTGTCGTAGCCCGTCACAAGCACCTGACCTTGGCGTCCGGCATCGCGAATCGCGGCATGCGCGCCGAGCGCCATGTTGTCGTTTGCGCACAGGATCGCCTTCAATTCAGCGTGCTCGTTCAACATACCGCTCGCGATTTCGCTCGCCTTCGACATCTCCCAATTCGCGCTCTGCGACGTTACGATGTTCAAATGCGCGGCCTTCAATCCTTCTTCGAGACCGAGCTTGCGTTGCTGCGCATTGAACGCGCTCGGGATGCCCTCCAAGATCGCGACTGCCGCGTTCGGTTGCAATTGTTTCGCAAGGTGGTCCGCCGCGAGGCGCGCACCAGCCCGGTTGTCCGGCCCGACGAATGGTATCCGCAGGTTCCGCTCGGTAAGCACGCCTGCGTCGAGTTTGTTGTCGATATTCACCACGACGATGTTCTCTTTCATCGCGCGATCCAGTACGCCGACCAATGCCTTCGAGTCCGCGGGCGCGATGACGATCGCATCCACGCCTCGGGCGATCATTTGCTCCACAAGCGACACCTGGCCCGACACGTCTTCCTCGTTGGGAATTCCGTTCGCCGTCAACTCGAAGCGATCGCCGTTCGCCGCGTGAAATTCTTTCGCCCCTTGCTCCATCGTTTTGAAGAACTCATTGGCCAACGATTTCATGATCAACGCGATGTGCGGTTTTTCGGTCGCGTTTCGTGGCGCGCCTGCCTCGTCTACGGTCTCGACCGGCGCAGGTTTGCACCCCACAAATGCATACGACGCCAGCAAGGTGGCTAGAACAACTGTCGACAATTTCCGCATGGTCAATTCCTCAGTGAGTTGAGTACATCGTTGGAGTTGAGTAGATCGTTGCAGCGAGTAGATTGGCGCGAGAGGCCTTTTTCTGAGATATGCCCCGCCGAATCGGACTTCTCGGTTTCGCGCGATGTTTTCGCTAAAATGCGCTTTATGAAACCTAAAAACAAGGTGACAATGAAAGACATCGCGAACGAACTGGGCCTGTCCGTGTCCGTGGTCTCGCGAGTGCTGAGCGGCAAGGCGGACCAATTCCGCATCAGCGGGAAGAGCCGCGATGCCGTCCGCGCCGCCGCCAAAAAACACGGCTTCACCCCGAACCAACTCGCGCGCGGCTTGCGTCTCCGCAAATCGAATACGATCGGCTTGCTCATTCCCGACATTTCCAACATGTTCTTCTCGGATGTCGCGCGGGCCGTCGAAAAGAACGCGCGGCGCCGCGGATATGCAATCGTGCTCTGCGACACGGAAGAAAACGAGGCGATCGAGCGTAAATCGCTCGAAATCCTGCTATCCCGCAAAGTCGATGGTTTCATTGTCGCGCCCGTTAGCGATAGTCTCGATTGCACCCATTTGCTCGACGTGCTTCGTGACGAAACGCCTGTCGTTCTCCTCGATCGTTTTTTTCCCGGCGCCGCGTTGCCCTACGTCACTTCCGACAATCGCAGCGGCGGTTACCGCGCCACGCGTCACTTACTCGAACAGGGTCACCGCGCGATCGGATTCATCCAGGGTATTCCGAATTCCCAGACGAATCTCGATCGCCTTGCCGGATATCGACGCGCGCTTGACGAATTCGATGTTCCTTTCCGTCAGGAGTTCGTCGTCGGCAACGACTTCGGCGATTTGAACGGATACCATTCCGCGCTCAAACTTGTTCGGCACGACCCGCGTCCCACGGCGCTATTCGTCACGAGCAGTGTCGGCGCGCTCGGCGCGATGCGCGCGTGTGCCGAAACTGGTGTGCGAATTCCCGCCGATATTTCTCTCATCGCGTTTGACGACTATCCCTATGCCGCGTTGCTCACGCCGCCCTTGACCACGATCGCGCAACAAACCCAAGCCATCGGAAAGGCCGCGTGCGACCTTTTGCTCGACTGGCTGGACACCGGCGAAGCTCCGATCGAACAACACCTTGTGCTCGACACGGCGCTCATGTCGCGGGGGTCCGTGGCACCCATTGGCGCTGCACTCGCTCCGTCTGCCTGACGATCTGCGGGCCGATCGCGCTTCAGTGCGAGACCGCGGCGCCCGGCCGCGTACTGCCAGGTCGTGGACTGCCCTGCCGTTGAAACCAACGCCACGCGCCATCGGATGCGTGGTCAGTCAAAAAAATTTCGATTTCTTCCAGCTTCGCGATGGACGGTTGCGCGCCCGCGCGCGTGACGGAGATTGCGGCCGCGGCATTCGCGAACGTTACGGCGGCGGGCAGCTCCACGCCCTTGGCATATGCGACGGCAAACGATCCGCTGAACACGTCGCCGGCCGCCGTGGAATCCACGGCCTTCACGCGGAAACCCTGAATTAGTTCGCGGAATCCAGAAGCGAGATCGGAACAATAGATGCCGCGCTCGCCCAGGGTGATCAATACCGTGGGCGCGCCCATATCGTGCAGCGCCTTAGCGGCGCACTCGGCGCTCTCGGCCGACGATACCGCGATGCCCGTCAACATGGCCGCTTCGGATTCGTTCGGGATCAGCACGTTCACGCGGCGGATGATCGATTCTGACAATTTAACGGCTGGCGCGGGATTCAGAATGAGGGGCACATCGTGGGCGCGGGCTATTTCGATTGTCGCCTCGACGGCCTCGATGGAGGTCTCCAACTGGGTCAGGACGACGCCCGCCGATTTGATGGCCTCTCGCGCGTCTCCAATTTGGTCGTGGCCAAGCCGCGCGTTTGCGCCACACGCGACACCGATTGAGTTTTCGCCCTTCTTGTCGACGAAGATGAGCGCGACGCCGGAGGGCACGGTCGTATCGACGCTAACGTGGCGGACGTCGATGCGTTCACGCCGCAGATTTTCGATGGTCTGCCTGCCGAAATCGTCATCGCCCACGCGGCCGACGAAGGTAACTCGTCCACCCGCGCGTGCCGCCGCTACTGCCTGATTCGCGCCCTTGCCGCCCGCCGCGGTTGCGAAGCTCTCGCCGAGGACGGTTTCGCCCGGCGCGGGGATGCGATCGACGCGCAAAATCATGTCGGTATTTGAACTGCCGATTACAACTACCTTGGGCATTACTCGTCCTTTCCTTTCAAACCGGCAGCCGCCAGAATTCGATCGGGCGGCTCTCAATCAAGCGGCGGCAGTGGGCCATGCACCGTAAGCTCCGAGATCGAGGTGAAAAATGTCAGGACTTCATACTTCGGCGTCGTCGCCCAATGCGGAATCCCCGCGGCATCTCCGATGATGCGAATGCCGCGCGTATTCAGGGGCTCGAACGAAATCAGGTACTCGACGAAATGCGCCTTGTTATAGGGTTCTGTTCCCGGAAGCAACGGTGGATCGATCGTGAGCTTTTTCACGGGCTTCCACTCGCCAGCGTCGTCTTGGTATTCGACATTCAGCGAAGTAAACCAACCGGCCATCTCTTCCATCGCGCCAGTATGAAAACCGATCGAGCCAATTTGCTGAGGCGCGTCCCAGGTGTAGCCGTAGTAATCCTGGCGCGGACCTTCGCTCGCATCGATGCTGTAGAAGCTGGAGCCGTCGCCGGTTTTCTTGCCATCGCGAATCACCTCGACATTGGTCCCGTAGAGCGATCGGGGTACGGTCAACCAGAGATTGTCGCGGCGCGGGGCGTTCGTTTCGTGGATATTCGCGACGATGGTAAACGCGGACGGAGCCAGATTCGGCGTGCGCACGAATAACTGCATGGACTGCGAAAGTTTCGCGCCGCGGCTGTCTTCGGCTTCGAGTACGATCGGGTAGACGCCCGGCTCGGCCGGTTTCCCTTTTAGTACGCCGTCTTTCAACGACAGCCCTTGAGGCAATTCGCCCGTCGCGACGCGTAACGAGTACGGCGGGGTGCCACCGAAGATGGGGACTTCCCACTGCAACCCGTGACCCGTTTCGATGTAGGGGCGCGGTCCCGATGGAAACTCGAGCGGAGGAACGAATTTCGCCTCCGAATCGATCACGTAGAAGGATTCGCCGTCCTCGGTAATTTTTTTCCCGCCCAACGCGAGAATGACGCGTTCGCCTTGCAGGGCCATGCGTCGCGCCAGGTTTTTCAGCGAGGCGTTTGGCATATCGAAGCGCGTGATGTTCTTGTAAAAGTCGTTGAACGGTTCGGTCCACGGCCGCTCGGGAATTGGATTCAGCAACTCCTTGGGGATGCCTGCCATGCCGAATCGCACGCCCATGATGCCCGCGATCGTGGCGGCCTGGTTGTCCGCGTCGAAGCCCATCGCGCAATTCAGATCGAGCGTGCGTTGGAAATCGCCCTCGCCATAGAGCATCGCCAGCACGCCGCACGCGCCGTTCAGGTTTGCATTCCAAATCGTCTTCGATTCGAGCGGCTCGTCGATGTAATAGGTCTGCGCCATTTCCTTGCGCGCCGCTTCCCAATCGTTGGGATACTTCTTGTGCAACGCTTGCATGTCTTTCACAGTGGCGTAGTAGCGGCTGTCGCGCGGCAAACTCTTCAGCCCAACGTCGATCAGAGCGTTCATGTCCGTCTCGAAAAACGCTTCGGCGAACATTGCGCCGTAGAATATCGTCGGTTCGACGCCCCACTCGCTGTCCATGATTCTTGCGGCCCAGCCGGACTTCTCCGCGGCATACGCGATCATTCCTGGCGCAGTGATGCCCCAAATCTCGTTGATGAGCTGCGGATCGATCTGGAACCAGTGCGGATTGTTCTCGCGGTAGCCGGTGATTGGCGGCGTGTAGCCAAAATTGAGCGCTGCAAGTCCGGCGCGATTCGCGAGCCAGACGCGATCGCGCACGTGGTGCTTCCACATCTCGCCGAGTTGGCGCAGCGTCGGCTCGGGGCCGAACTTTTCCATCGCGTATAGGTATACGTATTCGATGTCGGTGTCATCGTCGGAATACACGCCGTCCGCGTCGCGCATGCGATCGAGATGGACGCCCTGCTGGTATCCGTAGGGAAATTTATTCGGACCCGGCGCGTCGATGTAGTCGTTCTCGTGCGGGAGGCCGTACATGTTGCCGACGCACTGGCCGATCCACGACGCGTAAACTTTTTCCTGGTATTCGCGCACCGAGATTTTGCGTTCCTCGGCGGATGCGCCAAGCGAGACAGCGAGGACGATCAACGCGGCATATGTGGGATTTTTCGCTCGCATGTTCAGACAGTTTTGGGCCAATTGCTTACTTCTTGTGTTGTTTCACGAGCCAGTCCCACAGCTCTTCCATTTGCATTGCGGGGGCGCATGCGCCATGTCCCACGCCTTCGAAAATATTCATGCGTACGTCGGCGCCGACACTCTTGAGTTCTTGATACATGTTTCGCGATTCCTCGACCGGTACTCCCGTGTCGAGTGCGCCCGCGAAAATCCAAATCCCCGCATGTCGCACGCGCTCAATGGCGACCATGGCGCGGGCGCTAATCGCAACGACGGCGCTGAACGTCTCCGGATAGCTACACGCGACTTCCCACGTGCCGAATCCCCCGCGGCTGTAGCCCATGATCCACACACGATCGGTGTCGACGTTATGGGTTTTGATTACCTCCTGGAGCAACATGTGCACGCTATCCGGGTCCCAGTGTACGTCCGCCCATAGTTGCGGCGCCAAGACAATGAACGGAAATTTGCGGCCTTTGAGATACATTTCGGGAGGGCCGTATTCGAAGACTTCTTCGGGGTCGTCGTGCGCGCCGGCGCCGTGCAACCACAGCAACAAGGGCCATTCCTTGTCGCTCGATTCGTAGCCGTCGGGCAGGAGCACCCAGTAGTTCATCTTTACCGGTTTTCGAAACTCGGCGGAGTAAACCGCCGGCGCAGGCATGGGGAGCGCGTCCTGGGCGGACGAAGTAACAGCGCCAATTCCCGCGCCCAACGCGATCGTCCATTTGAAAAACGTCTTCGGGATCATTGCGTGGATTCCGAGCGGAATGTCTTCGCATATTCGATGCGAACGTGTTTGCCTTTTGAACGCGTATCGGTGTCGTCCAAGGTCACGATGCGAACGGTATGCCTCGTGTCCTCGAGTCCATACACATGCCAGACGTCGCGATCGAAAGTGTCCGTAGTGATGTAGAAATTCACGCGCGTTGCGCGGACCCCGTCGAGATAAATATCGATCATGCCGCCTTGTTCGGGTTCCATAAGGCCGACGATCGAAACGCCGCTGCCGGTGAATGTGAATTCGGCTTCGTTAGCGCCTGACACGCTGATCTTCGCGGCGGGGTCGTAGTAGCTCGCATAGGGCCGGGTTTCCCAGTTGCCTTTCCAGCTCCACGCGGGATCGTCGTGCGCATAAATGCGGTCCGCGATCCCCATCGTCCATTGCTCGGCCGTGGGCGGTTGCGGAAACTCACGTGGAATGACGAGAGTGTTTCCGTCGATGTGTCCGCCGATGGCTTCGGCGGCAGCGATGGCGCGGCGCTTCGTCGATTCGGAGATTTCGTTGAACGAATAGTTCGTGAAGTTGAACTTCGTGTCGGCGATCGCCGGAATGCCGCCGACCCATTCTTGCGGAAGCGCGTCGTAACCGTACATCACGCCCAGCACACCCGCCGCGCTGGACGGATTGCAGTCCGAATCCTGTCCGCAACGCGTCGAAATATCGATCGTCTTCGTGAAATCGCCCGCGCCATACAGCATGCCGATTGCGATGTACGCGCCGTTCAGCCGCGCGTCGATGTTAAACGGCGCGAGCGCGCCTTCCGGGCATGCGTCTTCGCGGTCCCATTTTTCGTTGATGCGGCGCCAGCACTCGGTCCAGCTATCGGGAAATTGCTCGTGGAGCGCGATCGTGTCCGCGATGATTTCGCGATATCCGCTGCCTTCGGGCATGCATTCCATTCCGGCGCGAACAACTTCGATCACGTCCGTCGAGAAGTACGCCGCCGAGTACATGCCTGCGACGAACATGCCACCGTAGACACCATCGCCGTAGTTGATGATGTGACCTATGCGATCGCACAACTCGATCGCCGTCTGCGGCATGCCCGGCGCCATCATGCCGATGAAATCCGCCTCGATCTGAAAGTCGATATCGTTCGCGTGCATGTTGAACAGCGGATGACCCGACATGGGGGCGTCGATGCCGTTGCTCAAGTGCCGGCGCGCCGCGGCGTTCGCGTGCCACAGTTTGTATTTCGAATCGCGGAATGCCGCCGCGTAGGAGGACACTGGCGCGTCGAGGCCCTCACGGTCCATCACTTCGGCGAACGTCATTTCGACGTAAAGGTCGTCCTGATCGAGCGCGCCTTGGACCATATCCGGCGACCACTTCAATTGCGCGTCGACGATTCGCCCGCGCCAGCGAAATTCCGTCGGATCGCCGTAACAAACGCCGGCCATCTGTCCGGCCCAGCCGCCACGGATTTTGTCGTCGAACGTGGCCAGATCGATGCGGAGTTCTTCGCGATCCCGCGCCGGAGCGATTCCAACGGATACGGCGCCGCTGCCGTCTTCGTAGGTTTCGATGGTGACACAGCCACACAAGATCACCAACATCGCGGCCACGTAGGGGCGGGTTTCAAACCGGCCTGCGTGTTTTTTTGTAAGTCCGTTCATTCGCTAACGATTTCGAGGTCGTCCCAGAAGCCAGCTTCCCACGTGATTGTCGAGAAGGTGTTGTAGGCATTGAGGAGTTCAATGAGGACTTCGCGGCCTGCGTATTTGCTGAGGTCGATCTCCACTTTTAGCCAGTTGTTCGTGGCCGTTGTTTTGCCGACATCGGTTCTCAGCAGAATCTCGCCATCAACTTTGACGGCTAAGAGCCAGTCGCCCGGATGATCGTGTCCGGCCATGAAACGCAGCGTCGTCTTTTTGCCTTCGGGCACGGCGACCTTGCGCGAGATCACGCAGGGGATTTTGTCGTCGAGCGGGTGAGTTGCGAGGACCGTTTGGCGTCCGACGAGTTCTTGGTGGAACCCGGGGTTGCGGTAGCTGCCGCAGTTGTCGATCTCCCAACCCGGCGCGAATTTTTCGAGGGCGTCGGTCAGATCGATCTTGGGGCCTTCGGGCGGCGAGATCATCCGCATTTCGCCGGGGGTGAATTTCGCATTCGCGATCGGCTCGGGATCCCAGCAAACTTTCAGTGGCGGCGGCTCGGGCGCGTGCACGGGAATCACGAAGACCTCGCGGCCTTGATCGTCGCGCTCGATGCGGCCGCCTTCGCGAACGACGTTTTGTCGCGCGAGTATCTCGCAGACGCGCACGACATCTCCGAAGGTATATGGACTGAAGCTAAACTTCGTTTCCAGATCGAGACCCGAGGTGTAGCGTTCCGGAATATTTTTCAGGCCGACCGTCTGAAACAGAATGCCCGCCGCCGTGGAGGACGTGCAGTCTGAATCCTGGCCGCAACGCATCGTCGTGATGATCGTGTTGTCCAGGTCACGCTTACCGTAGAGCAGGCCCAACACGACGAACGACCCGTTCAGTTTGGCATTGATGTTGCCTTCGCCTTTTGGGAAACAGGCACAGCGCCGGTAGTCGTCGTTCTTGGCGTACTTGTCAGTGACTTTTTTCCAGGCAGTGGGCCAGTCGTTTGGGAATTCGTCGTAGGCGTCGAGCGAATCAACGATTGCTTCGTGGTATTGGCTGCCTTCCGGAACGCAGCGCAACCCCGCTTCAATAATCGCGCGCAAATCGTCGGTGAAGAACGCTTCTGTTATCATTCCGCCGACGAAGAGGCCGCCGTAAAGGCCATCGCCGTAATTCATCAGCCGGCCGAAGATTTCGCCGAGCCGGATGATGCTGTTCGGCAGGCCGGGCGAGATCAGTCCCGAATAATCCGCCTGAATTTGATAATCGATGTCGTCGGAATGCTTGTTGAATTGCGGATGACCCGAATCCGGAGGCGCAATTCCATTTCGCAAGTTTTCGCGCGCGTTCAGATTCGCGTGCCACAACTTATAACCGGTGTTCGCGAAATCAATCCCCGCCTGCCGGATGGACACGTCGAGGCCGTATATCTCGAGCGTGCGCAGAAACGTCGTGTCGAGATACAGATCGTCCTGAAAAAATTGGTTGACGATCCGTGGCTCCCATTTCGGGACGACCTCGAGCGGCATGATGTCTTCTTGCCAGCGCGGCGACATCTGGCCCCAGCCGACGGCGGCCATCTGACCGATCCAGGATGCCGTCATCTTGTCGACGTAATCGTCTACAAGGAGATAACGATACGGCTCCTGCGTAGATCCGGCCATCGAAACCAGGCCGGCGAATATTCCGGCGAAGCGGAAAGTCCAAACCTTCACGGCTTTAACGTCTCCGTGACACGAGCCGCCGCCCCTCTGCGGCCCTTGTCGAAATCAGGGCCGCCCGGCCCTAAAACCGGGCGGCCCATAATTAACTACTGGTCTCTATTTCGCGTTATTTCCGGCGCATCTTGCGATAGACCAATCCCATAAGACCGAGACCCAGCGCCGCGAGCCCAACCGCGCCCGCGACCGGCACTTCCGTCCCGACGGTCACGAAGTGACTCAGCACCACTGCCGCCTTCGTTCCATCGTCGTACGAAACCGTGTACAGACCAGTATCCGACAATTCCACCGAATCGATCGAAAGCACTTGCGAGTTCACGCCCGAAACCCTGGCGGGGGTCTGTGCGGGAGGCAACTCACCGGACTCCGGTAACGTACCGAACGCGATGTGATCGACCAGCACCTGCGAAATCCCCGTATTCGATACGAGGCGGAGTTCAACGATGTCCACATCGGTCGGATCGAATGTCCCGAAGGTGTCATCTGTCCACGCGAGCGCAGTTGCGAGGTCATACGTGAGATAGCCCCACGTTCCCGCGGGTGGCAAATCACCCGTGATGATGCCGCCGACGGCGGCGGAGTATCCCGGATTCGCCAGCGTCACGCGAGCCAACGTCAACGGCCCCGTGTACTTGATGTAGAAGCTTATGTGTCCGTCTTCCAGATTCCCGTCGAATCCTTCGAACACAACGCCGCCGCGGGTCGCACCGCTGGTCGCTGGATCGACCGTGAATTGTACGGAGTAGGCGGAGGAAGGATCCGGCGTGTCCGTCGGATATCCCGTCAATGTGGCATCGTCATACGGAGCCGTAGAAATGCACTCTAGCGCATCTTCCCAATCGCAGACGATGGCGGGCGGGAGGCCGCCTGCCGCCGGCGACGGACTAAATGAGATATGGTCGAGAAATACCTGCGAGATTACCGTATTCGAATTCAGCCGGAACTCGATGATGTCCACGTTCGTCGGGTCAAACGTCCCAAACGTGTCGTCCGTCCACGCCAACGCAGTCGCGAGATCGTAGGACAAATAGCCCCACTCGCCCGCCGGGGGCAAATCGCTCGTGATCACGCCGCCTACCGCGGCGGAATAGCCGGGGTTCGCCAAAGTGATACGTGCAAGATCCAGCATTCCCGTGTACTTCACGTAGAAGTTGATGTAGCCGGTGGCGAGGAAATCCGCGCCGGCTCCTTCGATAACGACTCCGCCACGCGTCGCGCCGCTCGTCGCCGGATTGATCGTGAATTGCGTTGAATACAGCGACGTCGCGCCAGGTGTGTCCGCAGGGTATCCCGCGATCGTCAAATCGTCATACGGCGATGTCACAAGGCAGTCTGTGGCATCTTCCCAATCGCACACGACGGGCGCGCCTACGTCAATGGGCCCGCCATCTTTGGTCCAGCTATAGCCGGTGCCGCCGCTGGGCGCCGACAACGTTACCGATTCGCCTACTTCAAGAAATCCGCTCGGGGTTTGAACGATCTCTGGCTCGCCTTCTCCTTCACCCTCGCCTTCACCTTCGCCTTCGCCGGCGCCGATCATGCCTTCGGCAGCAGAGTCGCTGAACGTAACGTGATCGATGTAAATCTGCGCGACGCCTGTGTTCGATGTGACGCGAAAATCTATGTTCTCGATATCAGTCGGATCGAAAGTTCCGTAGTTGTCATCCGTCCACGTCATTGCCGTGGCGAAGTCATAGGACAAATAGCCCCAAGTGCCCGCCGCGGGAAGGTCACCCGTTACGATTCCCCCGATACCGGCCGCATAGCCGGGATTAGCCAAAGAAACCCGCAACAGATCCACAGGGCCCGTGTATTTGATGTAGAAATTGACGAATCCCAATGCCTGGAAGTCAACCGAGTCAAAGTTCTCGATGACGATGCCGCCGTTCATATTGACGGGGTCGGTCGCCGCATCGTACGTGAATTGCCGGGAATAGCTCGACCCGGCTTCCGGTGTATCCGTCGCGAACGCGGTCGCCGTCACGTCCCGATAACCAGCCGTGTCGAAGCAATCCATCTGATCGTCGAAGCCGCAAATGAGCACCTGCACTGCGGAGGCGGCCGGCGCGAAAACGATTGCGCAAATCGCGAAGAAAACGATCCCGCTCATGCTGCCCGCCGCTCTCGTATTACTTCCTCGTTTATGCCTCATT
>JBGTJY010000981.1:0-2091 GCA_041744855.1 Candidatus Hydrogenedentales bacterium | reverse complement strand
GGCAGCGACCACCAATCCTTCGAGCGTGTCGGCGTCCCCGGCTTCATGATCGCCCAAGACATGAGCGAGTACCGCTTCACGCACCACACCCAAACGGACACGTTTGACAAGGCAAACGAGGGCAACCTCATTCAGGGGGCTCAGGTAATGGCAATCGCGGCCATGCGCGTCGCCAACCTGGATGATTTGCTGCCGCGCGACAAGCCGGAACCGTCGGAGCGTCCGCGCCAAGCGCGGCCCTAAGGTAGCACGCTCGTCAACTTCATCAAGCAGGAAACCGCGCTAGTCGAAATTCACAGGCGGCGATATACTGCGTGTTTCCTCTCGAAGCAGCGGGCGTCGTTCGGCGTTGCCTCGCACACCTTTGGAGGCAGACGCAAGCTACTTCGAAGCGCGATTTCGTCCCGTAGCAAACTCGATTCATGACGCAAGATGGCGATAGTCTGCGGCGGACGCGTTGCCGGCGGCTTCCCGGCGTGCGCATCGTCGGCACGGGAAGTTACGTTCCCGATGCCGTCGTCACGAACGCACAGCTGCACGAACGGCTCGGGTTCGACTCGGATTGGATCATCAAGCGAACCGGAATCCTTGAACGCCGCCATGCCTTGCCCCACCAGGCGACGAGCGATCTCTGCCACGAAGCGGCGAATCGCTGCATTGCGTCGGCCGGGATCAAATGCGATGACATCGATCTTTTGATCATCGCGACGTTTACGCCGGACATGTCGTTTCCTTCTACCGCCTCGCTCGTGCAAGACCGGCTGAACCTGACTTGCCCGGCGATGGAAGTCGAGGCAGCGTGCGCGGGGTTCATGTACGCTCTGATCACCGGGGCGGCTTATGTGCTCTCCGGGGCGAGCGATCTGGCGCTCGTCATCGGCGGCGATTGCAATTCGCGCGTCGTGAATCCGAACGACCTCAAAACGTATCCGCTTTTCGGCGACGGCGCGGGCGCCGTGTTGATCACTCGCGGCAACCCGGAACAGGGCATTCTCAGTTACACGCTGGGGTCCGACGGCAGCGGCGGCGATTTGCTAAGTCGTCCGGCTTGCGGAAGTCGTCTGCCCGCGACGGCGGAGTTGCTATCCAAAGGGCTACATTACATGCACATGGATGGCCGGTCGGTTTTCCGGTGGGCCGTTGCCATGCTGTGCGACACGATCCAAGACGTGCTCAACGATGCGGGCGTCACCCCGGCTCAGGTTGATCTATACATCCCGCACCAGGCCAACATCCGCATAATCAATGCCGCCTGTGACGTGCTGCACATACCTCGAAAACGCGTTTTCACCAACCTCGACCGCTACGGAAACACCTCGGCCGGGTCCGTGCCATTGGCGCTCGACGAAGCCGTGGCCGAGGGCCGCGTGAAGCCAGGAAACCTCATCGTACTCAGTGGCTTCGGCTCCGGACTGGCGTGGGGGACGGCGTTGCTGCGGTGGTAGCGGCACTTATCCGACCGCATCGACGGCCGCCACCGCTTCTTCAGTCGGCTTCGGCTCCGCCTTCACTTTGCCGTCCGGCAACTTACCGAGGTTCTCGAAGAGATGAGCCAGCGATGCCATGAGCTTGTGAAAGTCACCTTCGTGAAGGCTCTCGTTGGGGGCGTGGGCATTGCTCTTGGGATCCTCGATTCCCATTAGCAATGCCGGAGCGCCGCCGAACAATTCCGCCAACGGCCCGACGAACCCGATGGAACCGCCGCAGCCGATTGCCACGGGCTTTTGATCGAAGCCTTGCTTCATGGCTTTCAAAGCCGCCTCGAATGCAGGGCCGGTCGGGTCTGTCATCCACCATTTGACCGACGGGTACGGCGTGAACTTCACATGCACACCCCACGGCGGGTCTTTGGTGAGGAAGTCTTTGAGTTGTTCCATGACCTCCGCGGGATCCTGGTCGGGAACGATTCGGCAGCTGACCATTGCCGCCGCCTTCGGCAACACCTGATTGGACGCGCCTTTGATCGCGCTCGCTTCTTGGGCGATCACGGTGACAGCCGGTTTTCGCCAGGTCTGCTCGTAGAGGTGATTTTTGGTTGCGAACTGAACGCCGTCCAAGACGCCGAGTTCCTCGCGCCATTTCGCATCATCG
>JBGTJY010000980.1:0-1532 GCA_041744855.1 Candidatus Hydrogenedentales bacterium | reverse complement strand
TCCTGATCAAATGAAACCGACATTTTGCGGTTGAGCATTTCATCAATCGATAGCGGTTTCGCCGATTTGCTCGCGGTCGCCGCGGCGCTTCCCATCGGAGTGTTGACGGCCAGCATGGTTGCCAACGTGACCTGTGAGAATGGTGCAGCGGGCAAATACGTATTCGCGACGATCGTGTTGTCGGAAATTCCGAAGCGGAATCCATCGGCGACGAACCGCATCATGGTCGGCAAGCGAGACGCCAGCAGACGCCATGAAGCGTCGGGATCCGATTCGACAATAAACTGGTCCGCCCATTGAGGCCAGCTCTCGATCGAATCGCGCACGTCTCGCATCAACATCGCTTCACTGATACCACCGCTCGGTGTGAGTCGAGCTTCGGTGAATACAAGGCCGTCGCTGAGGTCCGCAGAGATCAATACGGCGGATACGTTGGGAATCAGTGCCGTCTTGAGCGGCCGTACCAACTCCGGTGCCGATTCGGCAAGCATCGCGCGACCATCGGCGAACAAAAAATTGGGAGTCGTCAGCATGGTCAGGTCGGCATCGACGCTGCTGCTGTCCCAGAGCGTTCGCAGTGAACGCGCCAACGGAATGGACTCGCCTTCGATCGACGCGACCTCGGTGATGCGATCGAGAGGGCCGACGGCGTATCGAGAGATCGTTTGGTTGGCGACTTCACTTGGCATTAGATAGAACGCATCCGCATTCAACTCGTCACCCGCGTAGACTTCGGCGCCATCACGCGTTTGCGAAGCGCTAACGTCCCAGCGATCGAGCAAATCCGCGAGCGGCAGTGGCTGTGTCAGTTCGACGGCCAGTGTCACCGTCGGATAACCTTGGTCACCGGGGAACAACGCAACCGTGCATCGATCGATTGAATCGAGATCGACGTGAGATCGAGCGACCATCGCATCGATCAGGCCAGTGAGTTCGGGCGAGAGAGCATCGATCAGACCGCGGCCGATTTCGGAGTCGCGAATCGATTTGAGTTTTACCGAAACGATCGCCGCTGGGCCGGGTGGTAGCAGTTGAAGCGACGCATTTTCGGAATCGGGTCGATAGGGCGGTGCGTACAAAAGTCGGTCATCGGTCACCAACTGATAGCTGGCCGAATCTTCATTCTCCGTTTTGGAACCGGGCGAAACACGTTCAGGTGTTTCAGCTGGGGGCGTCGAGGAACGATTTAAAACCGGTGGGATAACGGCCGGGATCGGGCGAGGCTTTGACTTCTGGGCGACCGGCGCTGTCGGGTCGGTCACCAGCAGCGCGATCATCAAAACCAAAACGACCACGGTAAGGCCGGTCAAAACGAAAGGCGCTTTGCGGTTTCGTCTTCGTCGCCGACGCAGCGTTCGTACCGGCGCGGGTTCCGGAACGGGTTGTGGCGGTGACGATTCCGCCGAAGTCGTTTCCGGTTCTATCGATTTTGGTTCAATCGGAGCCGGCTTACTCGGTATCGGCTCCATTTGCTCCGGTGCATTCGATGGTTCTTTCGTCAGTTTCCCGGCAGCCTTTACCGTCGCTTTCTT
>JBGTJY010000979.1:0-2926 GCA_041744855.1 Candidatus Hydrogenedentales bacterium | reverse complement strand
GAACCCGCCCCATGAATTCACGAAGACGGGGATGTCGTCAGCGCTTAAGCCTTCGCCTTCGCCTCCTTCACCTTCACCTTCACCTTCGCCTGCACCTTCACCTTCACCTTCGCCTTCACCTTCGCCTTCGCCTTCTCCCTCGCCTTCTCCCTCGCCTTCGCCCTCACCTTCGCCCTCACCTTCGCCCTCACCCTCGCCCTCACCCTCGCCCTCTCCCTCGCCTTCACCCTCGCCTTCACCCTCGCCTTCGCCTTCACCTTCACCGCCATCGGGGATAATTGGGCTCGTGCCCGCCGTAAACTCGAACGAGTTGAGTACCCCATCCTCATCGGGGTCGCCATCTGGGCCGTTGTCGCCCGTCGGGTCGGTCGCGTCGAGTTGGTAGCGCAGTTCCCAGTCGTCTGGCAGCGTATCTTCGTCGGTATCGTCCGTCAGCGGCGACGTGCCGAGAACGAGCTCTGTGCCGTTCGTCAACGTATCCATATCGAAATCGTTTTCACCGTCGAGCACGCCATCGGGGAACGTCGAGAACTCGTCGCCCGTCGTGTCCGCGTCGGTGGGATCGAACGGATTCGCAGCGCCCGGCAAATCGCGCACCTCGTCGAAATCGAGAATTCCATCCTCATCGCGATCGAGCGCGATGCGAGCCCCCGTTCCTTCGAAGACGATCGTCAACGTAATCTCATCACCCGGGACCGCGAGCTCCAGCAGTTCCTCCAGCGATAGGGCCGTGTCCGCCTGGTCGGCGAAGAACACTCCCTCGCCCATATGCAGATAACCCCGCGCGATGCCGCCCTCCGACTGCCGCGCGACCAGTTGCACGCGATCGCTCTCGTCAAGCGCGATGAATTCCATCACCGCCGCGATATCTTCCGGCGCTTCCCCGTCGTCGATCGTAATCTGCATACCCACGGCGGCGTGCGAATCGTTGCTCGGCGTGCCCGGCGGATCATTCTCATCCTCAGGAAAGTCCGAACCGGCGAATGCAAGCAAGAACGCCGCGAGATCGGCCACGTCCTGTTCGCTGCGGGCGACGGAGAAGTGTCCGTCGGAGAGCAAGCGCGGCAAGGTATCGACGCTGCCATCGTGCATGAAGCCGAATCCCTTGCGGCTTTCGAGCGCTTGCAAGTCGAACCCGATCTTGTCGCGAACGGAACGCAGATGCGGCACTTTGAATGTCTTTTGCGACGCGCCAGTGATCGACACGAGCATATGGTGACGCTCGTCATCGGGACCCGCGGGGACCTGTTCCCAATCGCCTTCGTCGTTGATCACGAAGTCCGTGCCCATGCCCGTGGGCAGGGCGTGACACGTCACGCACGTGATCTGCAGCTCGCCTTCGCGCGGCAATGCGTTGCGGAATAAATCGAGACCGCGCACGGCGTTGCCATTCGGCATCGGCTCGCGCGCGGGGCCGAACACGCCCGAGGTCAACATGTACTCGAGCGGGACATCGGTCGGCAGCGTGTTGTCCGCGTTGCGGAACGGATTCGGCGGAAATGCAATCGTCGCGAGGAACGCCTTGAACTCAGCCATTTCCTGTTCCGTCAACATAACATCGTCGCCGAGCAGGCCGACGAAAGCGATATTGAATTCCTCGATCCCGCGCCGATCTCCGCGCCAATGGAGAGGCTCCTTGCCGATGATGTCCTGCAACGTCTGCGTGAACATTTCTCCCTTGACGGGATGCCAGTCTTCGAGCGTATCGGCGAGTCCCTCGATATTCGCGCCGCGATTCGCCTCGGCGTGCAGCGGAAGCATCTCGTCGCTCGGTATGCCGAGGTTCCAGCTAAACTTGTCGCTTTTGCCGTCGACGTGGCACGTGGCGCACGAGACCTGCCCTGTGCCCGAAGTGCGGTGCGTGTCGTAAAAATGGCGCCGGCCAACCTTGATCGTGTCGGGCGTTGGATCGAAAAACGACACGCGATCAATCTCGACTTCCTCGTTCGTATCGACAACCGAGATGGAGGCCTCGAAACGGTTCAGCACGTACAGCCGATCGCGCGGACCGTCCATAACGATTCCCGTCGGGCCTTCGCCTACTTCGATCGCAAACGGCTCGCCCGTGCCCGCGCGGAATCCTTCACCATTCATCGTGATGACGTTGTTCGATCCCATGCCCGTGATGTAGAGCAGCAGGCCGTCATCGCGCCACGCGAGCCCGCGCGGATCCCCGATCGAGCGATCGCGCTCCGCCTGGGGCCGCGTGTGATCGAAACGCCGAATGTGCGGATTCAGGAGGAAAAAGCGCTTGCCCATGCTGTTCAGCGTCGAACCCGTTTCGGGGTTGTAGTAGAAAACGTTGTGGTTCGTGAAGCTACCCGCGAGGCTGGGCTCGAATCGCACGTAGTTGTGCGAGCGCAATCCCGCCACCGCGACCTTGCCCGTAACCGGATTCACGCCCATGGCCGTGTTTAACGTGTTCAGGTTGCGCACGTATTCGATATCGAGCGTGTTCGCGTTGACCACCGCGATGCCGTGGTCCGCGCGGTCCCAACCTTCGACGCGGCCCGATACTTCCGCATTCGCGCCAGAGATGATGTCGGGGAACTGCGTGCGGTTACCGTCTTCCCAATCGTGCCCGTCGCCAAAGGTCATCACGAGACTCGAGCGCGGTTCCGGCGGGAGATTCGGATTGAGCGGGATGATCGGCAACACATCGGGGCCAACCACGACTTCCTGCTGCGGCGCGGGGTTCTCACCAGCATAGGGGCCCAGCGGATTGTCCATCCCGTTGCTTGCCCACGGCCACAACTCGGGGTCTTCGGCGTTGCCGTCGACGCTCGTCCCATTGCCCGACTCGAAAAACGCGGCGAAGACGAGCGAGCCATCGAGACTTTTCGCCAGGGTGCGAGGCGCATCCGCAGCGAGATCGATGATCGCGGCCGGGGCGTTGGGCTCGGTGAAATTGAACACGAGTAGTTTG
>JBGTJY010000978.1:0-3598 GCA_041744855.1 Candidatus Hydrogenedentales bacterium | reverse complement strand
ACCTCGTGTTCATGCAATTCCTCCGGGAGCTGACCTATCCCCCACGCCTTTCGTACGTCGTCGACGGCCGGGAACTTGATTTCTGGGCCTGGGAGGACGGCGACCGGCCGCCCACCGTGGAGGAGTTGCAGGCGGCGATCGCGAAGGCGCACCCGGAGCGTGTTTCCGCGGGCCAGTAGAATCGCCCCTGCCGGAGCCCATGCATCATTGCCACAAATGCGGCACGGAATGGATCGCGGAGAAGAAACGTCCGGGGTTCAAGGACTTCTGCGCGAGCTGCTCCGCCTACCTTCATTCCTGCAAGAACTGCCATTTTTACGACCCTTCGGCCCATAACTCCTGCCGGATTGGGACGACCGAATTCGTGCCGGACAAGTCGCGTGGTAACTTCTGCGACGAGTTTGAATTCGCTCAAACTGATAAATCCACCGATATCCTGAAGAAAATTCCGGGCTCACAGGCATTCGACAACCTTTTTGGTGGTACACTTCCCGGAGAGGAAGAAGAGCAGAAGCCTTCTGACTTCGACTCTTTGTTTGGGGATTGAGTGCAGCCCGTTGGAGAACGCGCGGGCGAATGTGCAGGGGGACGAAGGGTCTGAGAACAATAGGCCCTTTGGGGGAACAATGGGTCATTCGGGTGAAACAATGAGGCCTTCAGGAAAACTATGGCTGTCGCAGTAATGGATACACCTCGCTTACTCGTTGTCGACGATAAAGACAGCATGCGGAGTTTGCTGCATGCGGCCTTTGTGGATCAGGGCTATAACATCATGACGGCAGCGGATGGCGCAGAGGCCATCCACGTCATGAGCGACAACACGTTCGACGTCATCATCACCGATTTGAAAATGCCGGAGAAAGACGGCATCGATGTGTTGAAGGCTGCGAAGGCGATTTCGACGGAAACCGAAGTGATCGTCGTGACCGCGTACGGCACGATGGAGACGGCCGTCGAGGCGATGCGGCTGGGCGCGAGCGATTTCATTGCGAAGCCGTTTCAATTGGCCGAGATCGAATTGAAGGTCGCGAAGCTGCTCGAGCACAAGCGGAACGCAGGGGAGCAAACCGGGGGCCGACGAGGGGGCACCAGTCAGCGGCCCATGGTCGGGAGCAGCTCTCAGACGCGCACACTCGTCCGGATGATCGAGAAGGTCGGCGCGAGCAAAAGCTCTGTTCTGATCACTGGCCCGACGGGCACTGGCAAGGAACTCGTCGCGCGTGCGTTGCACGACGCGAGTCCGTTGCGTGACCGGCCGTTCATTACGTTGAATTGCGCGGCGTTGGCGCCGGGCGTGCTTGAAAGCGAATTGTTCGGGCACGAGAAAGGGGCGTTCACCGGGGCATCGGCGAAACGCATCGGACGCTTCGAACAGGCGCATACCGGGACGTTGTTTCTCGATGAAGTTGGCGATATCGACACGAACGTGCAGACGAAACTGTTGCGCGTGTTGCAGGAAGGCGAAGTGGAACGCGTCGGCGGGCACGGGAGCGTAAAGGTCGATGTGCGCGTGATTGCCGCGACCAATCGGGATTTGCGCCAGGCTATCGAGGATGGCGAATTTCGCGAAGACTTTTATTATCGGCTCAACGTTTTCTCGTTGAACGTCGAGCCGTTGTGCAATCGGCGCGAGGATATTCCTGATTTGGTGGAGCATTTCTTGCAGAAATTCGCGCAGGAAATGCGGCAACCGGTTGCAAAAGCCGATGCCGACGTGATGGAGATTTTCCTGCGCTATCCGTGGCCGGGGAACGTGCGCGAGCTCGAGAACGTATTGGAGCGGGCGGCAGTGCTTGCCGACGGGACGCGCATCACGAAGCATCAACTGCCGCCGGACATTGTCTATTGGCGTGCCGATCAGTCGAACGGGGCGCTCGAGGCGTATCGGCCCGAGTCGTTGACGCAGAAGACGGGGATGCTGGAAAAGGATTTGATCCTCGATGCGCTCGACAGCGTGCGTTGGAACAAGACCAAAGCGGCAGAGAAGCTGGGGCTGAAGCGGACTACGTTGCAGTACAAGATTAAGAAGTATGGGCTGGAGTAGCGTCGCCGCGCCTCGGACTGCCTTGAAAAGCGGCGTTACGGAGTCGGTTCGCCCATCATTTGGCGCATTGATTCGATCATCGTCATTTGTTGTTCGATGAAGCTGCGGAAGAGTTCGAGTTGTTCGGGTTCAAGCACGTTGCTGAGGCGCGTTTCGGCGTTGCGGAATGCGCGCAATTGCCAGTCGAGTTCAATGTTGGGGTCGCCGCTTAGGCCTGGGGCGGGTTCTTCGCGTTCGGCGCGGAGTTCCTCAACGATTACTTCGCGCGCGAGGGCTCGGTTTTCTTTCGTCAGGCGGGCAGCTTGTGTTCCCAGTTGCACGTCGATCGAGCCCGCCACCATTTCGTGATCGATGTCGTATCGATCGAAAAAGGCGAGTTGATCCGGATCGAGGATTCCGGCGAGCTGCTCGCGAATGTGGATGCGGGTGGCCTCGGCTAGGGCTTTCTGTTGGCCGCTCGACATTTCGTCGCCAGCTTTCGAGCGCGAAAAAATCTGGCGGTATTGATCCTCGGACGCCGCTTGCAGAATTCCGCGGACTTGGGTCTCTTTGTCGGGCTCGAGATTGAGTTCGCTGAACAGGCGCGCGTACCCCATCTGCATGACGCTCGAGGCCTGCATGCGCGCCATCGTTTCGGGTTCCATCGAGTCGAGCATCTCGCGCATGGGACTTTTACCGCTAACGGGTGCCTCAGGGGCTGGCGTCGCGATGGCTTGATCGACGGAGGCCTCGATCACGCCGACGAGGTTTTCCGTTTGTTCCAGACGTTTGCGGAGGGTTTCGATCTCGACGCGGGCCTCGCTTAGCTCCGCATTGACGCGATCAATTACGGGGGCTTGTTGGCGGACTTCCTCGAGATTGGCGCGGGCGAGTTCGGTGGCGGGTTGGGGTTGTTCGGTTTTTTGAAGCTCAAGCACGTATAGCGCCGCGAATGCGGCTGCTGCTACTGAGGAAAGCGCGAAGGGGATTTTGTAGGTGCGGGTCATCGGGCGTGTAACCGGAGGATTCGGTGAGTGTAGCGGATTGATCGGAGAATACCGAAGCCGGTGGTGGCGGATGGGAAGTATGGGAGGCATGGGAGAAAGGAGGTCCCCGCTTACCGCGGGGCTGTTGAAAAAGTCGAGATTCCCACGGCCGCGCGCAATGCTTTAAGGCGCGCGGCCTCGGAATGACGGAGTTTTGGGGTGTCGTCTCAGGTCGCGCAATGCCGCTATCGACTTTTTCAACAGCCCCACCGCCTGCGGGGACGACGCGAGGTTATTCTTGTGCGGCGAAGTCTAGATCGCTGTGGAGGGACGACGGCGGCGCATCCTCGTCGCCGTATCGATTGGCCATACGGACGAATTCGGCTTCGACGGCGACAAACGCGTCGACGACGTCGGGATCGAAATGCCGGCCGCTTTCTTCTTTAATGATCGCGGCGGCGCGCTCGTGCGTAAACGCCGGCTTGTAGTGGCGCTTGCTCCGGAGCGCGTCGTATACATCCGCGAGCGCCATTAGGCGGGCGGAGTTTGGGATCATTTCGCCGGCGTTGCCGTTTGGATAGCCGGTTCC
>JBGTJY010000977.1:0-1848 GCA_041744855.1 Candidatus Hydrogenedentales bacterium | reverse complement strand
GGCGGCAGCAAAGGGAGCATGGAGTCGATACTGAAGGCCTCGATGGACGCGCTGCGCCCCTCCGGCCGGCTCGTTGTGAGTATCCGTTCACGGCCTGATGCGCCTGAACCGAGGCAACCCACGGTGTAGGTCCATTCGACGTGGAGCGCGGAAAGAGCGCTTTCCATGGTGACCCGGGCGTGCGAAGACGACAGCCGTGACACGCGATTGGCGAGATGATCGAATTGAGGAGCTCGAGAGCATCGTAGCGGACCGCGATCGTGAGATTGTGGAACTTCGCGCGATCGTGCGAGCGCAGGCCGCGCAGATCGCATCCTTGACGGCGACGGTGGCCACGTTGACGGCGAAGGTTGCCGCGCTCGAGGAACGCCTTGCGAAGTCCTCACGGAACTCGTCGAGTCCGCCGTCCTCCGACGGCCCACAGAAGAAGCCGCGCTCGACGAAGAAGCCGAGTGGGCGAAAACCTGGAGCACAGCCCGGGCATAAGCGACACGAGCGGACGCTGGTTCCCGTCGAAGAAGTCGACAGGGTCGTCGTGCTGCTCCCAAAACGTTGTGAGGAGTGCGCGACGCCGCTCAAAGGGTTGGATCCGGACCCGAGACGGCACCAAGTCGCAGAGCTCCCCGAGGTCAAACCGGACATCACAGAGTACCGCCGGCACGCCCTCGACTGTGGGTTTTGCGGCCACACAACCCGGGCCGCACTTCCGGCGGGCGTTCCTACGCGCTGCTTTGGACCGAGCGTCGATGCCACGATCGCGGTTCTGATGGGCGTCTACCGACTCGGCAAGCGTCCCGTCGTCGAATTGCTGCGCGACATGTACGGCCTGACGATATCCATTGGGAGTGTGATCGCCTGCCAGAAGTCCGCAAGTGACGCGCTTGCTGCGCCCTTCGACGAGGCGAAAGCGTTCGTCGAAAACGCGAAGATCAAACACGCCGATGAGACGGGTTGGCGAGAGAACCGCAAGCGCGCCTGGCTGTGGGCCGTGGTGACAACCTCCGTCACGGTCTTCATGATTCAGGCGCGTCGCAACACGGCGGCCGCGCAGGCGCTCCTCGGCAAAGTCTGTGGGATTCTCGTGACGGACCGTCACGGAGCGTACAACTTCTGGTCACTCGCGCTGCGCCAGGTCTGCTGGGCGCATCTCAAACGCGACATCGTCGCGATGAAGGAACGCGGCGGCGATTCGGCCGTCGTGGCCACCGCGATGCTACTCGAAGTCGATCGCATCTTCGTCTGGTGGCACCGCGTTCGGGACCGAACCTTGAAGCGGTCGTCGTTCCAAGTGTACATGCGAGGTCTCCAAAAGCGCTTCGAGGGACTCTTGGAGCAAGGTACCAGATCGTCGCACTGCAAAACCGCCGGAACCTGCGCGAAGATTCTCGCGGCAGCGCCCGCACTTTGGACCTTCGTACGCCTCGAGGGCATCGAACCTACCAACAACATCGCCGAGCAGCGCGTGCGCCACGGCGTCCTGATGCGGAAGATAAGCTACGGGACGCACTCCGAATCGGGCAGTCGATTCATCGAGCGAATCCTGACGGTACACGCAACGCTACGGTCTCAACATCGCAGCATTCTCACCTTCATGAGAGATGCTTGCCGCGCCCGCTTGAACGGCGCACCGCCTCCGTCGCTACTGCCGCGGACCCACACGGAACCCGCGCTCGCAATCGCGGCGTAGTCGAGCCCGGTTTAGTAGATTTGCGGCGGGGGGGCCGTGAACGGATACTACCTCGAGGATCCGCAACGGCGCGTGCTCGGGCTCCGCTTCTTCGTGCGCCGTCTCGCCTTCAACTTGCTTATCCGCAACGCGGACGCGCACTTGAAGAACTGGTCGCTGCT
>JBGTJY010000976.1:0-11356 GCA_041744855.1 Candidatus Hydrogenedentales bacterium | reverse complement strand
CGCGCATCGGGCAACTCGAGCGCGCTCCGATACAGCGCCGTGTTCGCCCAGTCCCCGCTCAGTCCCGGCGGCACGACGAAGAACACATGGGTCTCCACTTCCGCCCCGAATCGACTCAACAAACGATTGAGCTCCCCAACGCTCGCAGCGCTGCACGGACACTTCGGATGAAGAAATAACAGCAAAGTCTCCTGCGTGGAAGAGCGGGAAAGGGCCAATCCCGTAGGCCAATCGACGGGTGCCATAGCACCGGCACCGGGGGAATTACTGTACTCCTCGACCGACCAAACCCCTGCCGCCAAAGCACTTACCCAGCAAACACAGACCCCCACCAAAACACCCGCGCGCATAACTCCCCCGTCCAATCAAAATCTCTACCCTCAAAGTTGTACCATATTTAGCCTTGACTTTCGGGCGAAAATCGAGAGTTCACCGCACGAACTACGAGCCGGTCCCATTGTGGCTATTCCTTCCTCGTTTAATGATTGCCACACGACACGAGCGCGAAATATCTCTTTAGTACGGCAGAGTCAACAAGTGGAGCGTTATATGTTAGTATTTTGACCCTCATTTGGCGCATGTCGCATCTATGAATACTTGCGGGGAAATCTCCTATGAACACCGGAGAATCACTGAATTTTTTCGTCAGTTACAGCCACGAAGATCAAGAATGGCTCCAGGCGGGCAAATACAATCTGATCCCCTGGCTCGGCGATTCCCTCCGAGGCGACGGCGTTCATCTCTGGTCAGATCCGGAACTCGGCGAACGTCACGTCGGCGATGAATGGGCTGACATCATTCGACAGCGTATCGCCGAAGCCGATTTCGTCATTTTGTTGCTGAGCGAGAATTTCCGGAACTCGAGGTTCATTACAGAACACGAATTGCCCGCGATAAAACAAAGATATGACGCGGGCGAAATCGCGATCATTCCCATTCTGGTGGATAACATCGACTGGGATGTGCCGGAAAACCTCGAATGGATCACGAGACTACAGATTCATCCCGGAGGCGTGCCGCTAATCGAATACGTCAACGATAAGGCCAAATGGTCTAAGGTTCGGCTCGACCTGCTCAAAGCGATCAGGCTCAAAATCAAGGCGCACCGGCACAATCTAAGGCACGCGGACGCTGTGCATACGCCCCGAGCCGTAATCCAAGACACCGCATCACCACAGGAACCAGCGCGCGAAGCTAAACTTCCGACTCCGCTGCCGCCAGCGCCGCTTCCGAACACACGCCAAATCACCAGCAAACGGAAAATCGTGGCCGCTGTCACGGTGTTCTTGGCGGCTTCTCTCATGATCTGGGGCGCTGTCGCGTTTACGCGCGATCGGGAAAAATCTTCGACTCCGTCCGGCGGCACTTCCGAGTTCCAGAGCAGTGTGCCACCGGTCGAAACACAGACGACGAACGATGCCCCTGAGACACCACTGGAGCAAAGCACGCCCACTTCGCCACCCATCGAAAATCCCGAACTCCCAAAATTCGAAGTATCCATGATTCCTGCGACGCAGGCCGCCGCTCCGGATGCCGGCCCAGAAAACGCACCAGTCGCTCCCAGCCCCGATACCAGTGGCCGCGAAGCACTCGACGCCGCTGTCGCCTTGATCACATACTCGAGGGGTTCTTTTGGGTCGGGACCCGTGAATCCGGATTCCGTGCAGGCAGCGGTCAAAAGCCTTCGTGACGCCGTGCCAGGAGAAGAGGCATTGACGATAGCTTCTTTTCTGCGCGAAGCTGGCCCCAGCCACGCGTCCGCTAGCAGGGCATTGCTATTGCTAAAAGAGGTCTTGTTCTCACCCGAATCACGAGCGAACGCGAATGAAATCCTCGTCGCGCTATTGCCGATGATGAATCAAACGCATCAGTCCGTGGTACTGCAACTCATCGCCGACCTGCCTCTGCCACCCGCGGCTAAGTGGGAACATCTACTATCAGCCTTCGACGGAGCTCCCGGAAGCGCACTTCCGGGGTTGGCAACGGCGATTGCGCCAGTGACGAACGCGCCTAACCGCGAGACTACGGCCTATAAATTGATCGCTGCGCTTGATCGCGTGGAAGATGGGGAGACGGGAACCCTTCTTCGCCCGATTCGAGATTGGGGATTCCGCGATGCAGCGCCCTCTTTGCGCGGCCTATTGCCAACGGCGCGGCCTCGAGAATCGACTGCAATCTCCGGAACACTCGTCGAATGGAACGACAGCGATAGCGCTAATGCGGTCTATCATGCGATCGAGAATCATCGGTTCGGTGTGCGGCCCGCCCTATCCGGCGAAGTTTTGCCTTCACTATTCAGGAGTTTCCTCAAGCTTCAAGGCGACGCAAATTGTGACTATTTTTCCGCCTGCATGCTAACAATGCCCAATCCCACCCTTGCAAATATGCTCTCCTATGGAGATCTTCAAGAGGTGAAATGTGACGAAGTGATCCGGGCCGCTCTCTACCTGAAATCGTCGAACCATCACAGGGACGTTCAGGTAAAACTAACCAAATATCTTGAGACGGTGCCCGAAGCCGCGGTCGAAAAAGTATCGAGCATGCCTCCTCCTGTCGCCTACACCCACTCTGCGCAGATTAAAGTTCCCGCCGTCGATTCCGAGGTCCATGAATCGATCTTAGTTCAGTTTGACGCAATCGACGTTGTCGAGTGCGGGCAGTCGTGCCTTCAGTCGGACAACGCGCGATCCATCTGGCGCGCAATCTATGAGAAATACCGAGGCCAGGAGGTTGCCTCGATCGTTCAAATTCTCAATGACGAGAGGGACACCGTGAAGATTTGGAAAGCACTCACCCTGCTCTCCTACAGCCTCTGGACACCCGAAGGACGAGAATTCGCCGATGCCGCGCTATCGTCGATCGTCTCCTGGCTCTGGTCACCGGAACCGATTGGTCGCGCTTCCCAAAATACATTCCGGGAATCTCCGGCCACTACCGATCGGAAATGGACGGTACTGATGGAAACAATTCAGTCTGGGACGCTGGCAGCTTCCCACACCCGTTCGGCAATTGGACTCCTGTTGGAATACACCTTGCCACATCGCCGCGAAGAGACCTGCCAAACGATTTGGGAGTTGCAACTGCCCATCTCGGAAACGAACGCGAGGCTTTCCGTCATCGAGACGTTTCACTGTGATAAGTTCGCGCCCGAAATGGAGCAACAATTGCGCGAATCGCCCCCGATCGATCTGGCGTTGGGTCTCGCCGGAGTTCTAGCACGGTGGGGCGTCCAGTCATCCGCGCCCGCGATTCGCGAAGTGATCGAAGACAATCGGTATGTGTCGTCGAACTCCCTCGCTTGGCTGTGTCTGAGTCTCTACGAGCTTGAAGGGCCGACATGCGCCCCATACCTGGGTGAAGTGTTGCTTACGGCAGCGCCCAGCGTGCAGAACCTTATGCTCGGTTCCCAATTCTGGAAAATAAAGGACCAAACGTACATCGACGCGGTACAGAAGCTCCGTTCAGAAACAGCTTCCGATTCAATCAAGGTCCAAATCGACAAATTCCTCGTCGAAGTAGCCAAGGCCCCTAGGTAATCCCCTTGCGAGCAGATTGACTAAACACTACGGCGTGACCGCAGGATACAGCTCCCGTAGCAGCCCAATCCCCTCGCTGAATGTCCCGTATGCGATTCGGGCCCGGGCCTCGTCTGCGGTGTCGCCGGCGCGGTCGAGGTCGTTTGCGCCGCGGTTGATGAGGCCGATGGCTTTCTTGAGGACGCCGCGTTGCCGCACGTCGAGTCCTTCGGGTTGGTTCGCGAGGGCCGCGACCAAATCCTTCGCGTCGAACGCCGGGTAATGCAGCCCGAACCAGTCCTTCTGCTCGATCAGCGCGTTGACCGCGGTGTCGCGCTGGTAGATCGCGCGCACGATCCCTTCGACCGTCGGCGGGATCGCGATCGGATCGCGCACGTGGCTGTGAAGACGGATGCCGCTGGTGACCGCGGTCGGTTCCGGTTCGATGGTCAGCGCGTCGAATTCGAAATCGAAGCGCTTCTCTTCGCCGCGCAGCATCGCCATCACGTAGAACGTCACCGGCAAATCCGGCGGGATGCTGCCGGTCAGGAACGTGTCGCCGTCGCGTTTCACTTCGAGCGGATACGGCGTCTCCGTGATTTCGCCGGTTGACGTATTCTCCGACTCGATGAAAAGCGTCGCGGCGAAATTCCGCGCATCGAGCGGCACGCGCCAATCGTCATAGAAGTACAGCTTGAATACCCCGGGCTCCGGCAGCGTGCCTTCGAGGTGGTGATACAAATTCGTGTCCATGAAAAACTGACCGCCGTGCCGCGGCGTATGGTCCATGTGGCCCATGCCGCTCACGGGCTGGCCGCATTCCGGACACAGCCCCGCCCCGTAGAAGAGGCTGCCCTTCCTCGAGCAGGTCTCCGTCAAACAGGTCCACGAGTGCACAGTGACAAATTGCGAGCGATGCGCGAGCGGCTCGCCGCAAACCGAGCAACGCCCCGGTGTCGAATAGTCCACCAGCACGTGGTCATCGCGTCCACGATTCGGACACCAGTAAACCGGCGCCATGCCGTCGACCGTAAGTATCCAGTCCGCCGTCTCGGGCGCGGTTTCCTTCCCCTCGAAAAAGGAGAGTTTGGGCCGCAACGGCATGCCGCAATCCTTACACTCACCCGGGCCGTCGTAGTCATCCAGTCCGCAAAAATCGCCACGCATCGGGCACCAATACGTATCCACGTCCGTCTCGGTCACGAGCTGTGTCGCGATGTCCGGCTCAGCCGCGGCAGTTTGCGTTTCGGTCGGCGTCGTCCCGACCGGCCCTGCTTTCGGGTCATCCAGCGGAAATACCTGGAATATCGACATTCCGCCCTGACTCGCATTCGGATCCGCGGGCACAATCGGTCGCTCCACGATCAGGTGATCGTCGAGCGCGTAGTCGATCCACGCCGCGAGCCGCTCGTCCGCGCGGCTATTGCCCGCTTTCACGTCGGCCGGCGGATTGTTCGGGTTGTCCCAGTTATCCGTCGTGTTGTTGTAGTGCGCGACGAGATCGATCTTCGTCCCGAGCGGCGCGGCGATCGGCTCCTCAAAAATGTACGACGCCATCCATTTGCGCTTGTATTCCGGCAGCCACATCAGGGTCTTCGTCAGACCGTCCGGATACGTCGCGCTTACCAGCAAATTCTTCGCGAGCGGACCCATTTCCGGATGCAGGCCGATCAAGTGAACGTTCTCTTGCGTTGTGAACGACGTCACAACTTTCGCGTCGGCCTCGCCGGCTTTGATCGTGAAATCGTCCGCGGCCACTTGCACGGACTCGACGAGCAGGTCGATCTCTTCATTCAGCTTCGCGAGGAACAGCCCAAACTTGGACTGGTCCTGAACGTCCACGGCTTCCGCGAAATCCGGCCGCTCATACTCGATGCGCAACTCGATCGTCGAGCCCTTGCGCAATATCCGCCCGCCGGCCGTTGGCATGAGCACCGGCTGATCCCCGCGTACCCATTGCCCGATGAAGTGCGTGCCCGATGGCATCTTGCGCATGCGCGTCAGTTCGAGTTCTTCCTCCGTCGCGAGCGGATCGTATTCCTGCTGCAACTCGACCTCGATCGGTTGCGGCTCGAATCCTTCCGGGTCGTGCGCGAAGGCCTTGATGCTGAAAATCACCTGCGGATTGCCGGGAAAAAATTCGTATGCCGTGATCCACGCGTCCTTTTCGATCTCGACCGGAAACGTCACGCTGTGCGACGCGTGTTGGTCGTCCGCCGAAAACACGAACGGCTCTTGCAACGCGAACACGAGGTCCGGCTGCCCGAATTGCCAATCGGGATTCAAAAATTCATCGGGCACGGGCAAATCGCGTTGCGGACCCTGCGGCCCACCCCCGCGCGACCATGCAACGATCAAATCGATTTCTTCTTGCGTCAGTGCCTTCGAATTCGAAAACGCGCCGAATCGCTTGTCCGGTTTCCAGGGTGGCATGCGCCCCGTGATGATTTCCTCCTCCATCGCCTGCCGCCACGCCCACGCGCCGGGATTCGTGTCGGTGCCGTAAAACGTGAAGTCCGCGTACGGCGGGGCCATCCCGCCGGGGTGATGACAAATCATGCACTTCTGCCGAAGAATCTCCCGGATATCCCCGCTCCACGTAATGTCCGTCGAGATGCGCGTGTGCGCTTCGGCCAACTCAGAAACTAAGCACGCCGACAAGGACACTAGGAAAGCTATCTTGCTACCTTTTGACATTCCACCATCCATTTTGAGCGCGAATGCGTAACTTTCCGATAAATTGCTGCCCATTCAGGCCACAGAAGTAAACCCGGAAATTCTACAAAGTTTCCAGGTTTAAGCCCAAATTCTTTAGGAGCCATCCCAAAACCAAGCGCCCGTCATTCTGAGCGCGAGCGAAGAATATCCGCGCCCGGAGGATCGCAATAAATGGGGCCACGAGATTCTTCGCTCGCGCTCAGAATGACTGAAAGTGAAGATTCGGGCCGCGCGAGAATGGCCTTAGACCGCCGCGTGTGGCGACCGTTTCTGCGCCTCGTCCCGCAATTCCCGCCGCAGAATCTTCCCGACGCCGCTCTTCGGAAGCTCCTTCACGATGTGCACCTGCGACGGCGCCTTGAACGACGTGATGTGCTTTTTCACGTGCTCGACGATCTCCGTTTCGTTCAGCGTTGCGGAACTTTTCGGCACGACGAACGCCACGATGATCTCGCCGTATTTCGCATCCGGCGCGCCCACGACCGCCGCCTCCGCGATCCCGGGATGTTCGTACAGCGCGTTCTCGACTTCCGCCGGAAACACATTCTCGCCGCCTTTGATAATCATGTCCTTCTTGCGGTCCACGACGTAGAGCCAACCATCGTCGTCAAGGTAGCCAATGTCGCCCGTGTGCAGCCAGCCGTTCTTCATCGTTTCCTTCGTCACGTCCGGCTGCTTGTAATAACCCACCATCGTGGTCGGGCCGCGCGTGATGATCTCGCCCGCCTTCCCGCGGGGCATGTCGCGATCCTGATCGTCGACAACGCGCAGATCGACGCCGCCATACGGCAAACCCGCCGAGCCCGGACGATACGGCTGGCTGATCCGATCCGACGTCGCAACGCCCGCGTTCTCCGTCATGCCATAGAGCTGTCGAATCCGGCAGTCGTATTCCTCGGCGAACGCGCGCGCCAAATCGACCGGCACGGGCGCCGCGCCGATGTCCACCTTCACCACCGACGACAAGTCGTACTTCTTCCGGTTCGGATGGCTCATGATCATCGCGAGCATCGTCGGCACGCACGCGATGTCCGTCACCTTGTGGTCGTGAATTTTCGCCATGAACCGCTCGGGGTCGAACACCGCCTCTTGCACGCCGTAGCCCGCGGGATACTTCTCGGGGAAAACATTGCCGCCGTTCATCACGCCCACGCCGAAGATGTGCGCCATGGGCAATGCGTTGATTGAGATGATCGGATGCGGCCGGTGATCCATCTCCGCCGCGTCGAGCACGGTGTGCGCCTGCGCGATGAGATTCGCGTGGCTCAGCATTACGCCCTTGGGCCGGCCTGTCGTGCCCGACGTGTAGAGCATCAGCGCGATTTCGTCCGACGCGATCGACGGCAGCTCGAGCTGCTCCTCGCGCTCGAGCAGACCCTCGAGCGAATACTCCCGCGGCGTGGCGTCCGGCTTGTCCTCTCCGCCCAGCACCGCGAGCCATTGCACATGATCCAAACCCTGGATCGCCTCGCGCACCTTGGGCGCGATCTTCACGTCTGTCACGATGCCTTTCGCCTCGGTGTGCCCGAAGATGTATCGCAATTCGGGCACGGCGAGCTGGAATATCACGGGGACCGCCGTCGCGCCCGTCCGGAAAATTCCGCCGAAAATCGCGTAGACATACGGGTGATTCAGCATGCAAAGGCACACGTTGTCCCCGCGCCCCACCCCAAGCTCGCTGAACGCGCGCTGTAATCGCCGCGCCCGGCTCCGCGTCTGAAAATTCGTGACGCTCTGCCCGTCGAAGTCCATCGATTTGCGTTCGCCGAGTCGGTTCGCAGCGTGTTCGGCCAACGCGGCAACATTGGTAGGACTGGTCATAGAACTATTCCTTCATCGTAATAAGTGGTCCCGGGAGGGACGCGCTCTACCGCAATCGCGGCCGCGTCCGGATCGCGAGAAGGAACTCGAATGCTACGGCAACGCCTCGAAGGGAATCTGCCACACGCGAACGCGTTCCCTCCGCCAGGTATACGAAATCGCGACGCCGTCCTCCGTGCGCGCGATCGCGGGATACGAATACTCGCCCTCGGCCGTTTCCAAATGGGCGATGTATTCCCACGTGTGGCCATTGTCCGTCGAGCGCGCGAGGGTCAAAGGCGTCCGCGGCCCCCAGTTTCGCGCAATCGGATTGAGCACGAGCCACAACGTGCCGTCGTCGAGTTTCAGCACGTCGACGCCGCTGTTGTTATTGGGCAACTCCGTCGCATACACCGCCGACCACGTCGCGCCGCCGTTTTCGGAGTCCGAGCGCACGACCTTTCCCATCGACGTGCGCATCAACGCGTGCACGTACCCGGGCTTCGATTCCCAAAGCGTCGGCTGGATCGCGCCGCGTCCCGGCACCGTCGCCGTATCGAGCGGAAAGTCGCCGGTACGCGTCCACGTCACGCCGCGATTCGTTGACCGATCCGCGAACGGTTTCCAACCCTGATTTTCGCTCGATGCGCCCGCGAGCCAGGATCCGTCGGACAAGACGATCGGCTTATTCTTAACCGGCCCGCGTCCGCCATGATCGCCGAGCACGAGTTCGACCGGCTCGGACCAATCCCGTCCGTCGTTCTTGTTCGTCATCCAGTAGGTCTGCCACTCGGGAATTTCGGGCCCGACCTTGAAAAACGCGTGGATGTCGCCGTCCTTGTCGCGGAACAACACGGGGTTCCAATGCGCGGTCTCGTTCACCTTCGCGAGCCGCGTGGGCGCAACCCATTCTCCCCGACGAAATCGCGAGTGCCAAACGCCGACGTCCGGGTCCTTCTCTTCGGTCCCGCCAAACCACGCGCAGATCAGCTCGTCCTTGCCCGCGCCGACAATCGTCGACGCATGGCACTGCTGGAACGGCCGGTCGTCCCCGAACACGAAATCGACGCGTCCGCCCGCCGCGACCACGCGCGCCTCAAACGCAGCCGGATCGGAAAACACCGCCGGCGTCTCGGGCGAGGGAATATCGGCCTGGTCGTCCTGCGCGGAGACCATCGAAGAAACGCCCACCGCAACAAGTGCCATCAATCTCATTGGTCACCCCCTCAAAGTTCAGGTTTGTAGTTCCGCATTCATGCGGCGGGGCTGCACGCATGACTGTCTTCTCGGGGTCCCTCCACCGCATGAATGCGGAACTCCGAACCGGTTCTCCCCGATATTTATCTTCGATACCCCCCTCACAACGGCGTGGTCGACCCCACTTCATACGTCACGATGCGTGGATTGCCGCGGGCATCCAGCCGCTTCGTGTCTTCGACTTTCACGACGGGACCGATAATCCGCGTGACCTTGAAGCGATCGCCGATCAGCTCGTCGCGCTTGTACCACTTCGTGCTCGGCGCTGGCGAATTCACGGCGAACTGCGCCTCATCCGGTTTCGTCTGGACGAGCGTCATCTTGTATGCCGACAACTCCGCCGATATCTCCGTCTGCATCCGCCCCGTCCGTTCGTTGGGATACAACGCGATCGCGCGCATCGCGAGTGCCGATGCCTGCGTCAATTTCTCCATGCTCCACGTGCCCGGGCGTTCGCTACGCTCCGGGTAGACGAGCCGCTCGAACTCGGCGACGACACGCTCCACCGCAAGCTCGATGTATTTTTTGTTCTCGCTGCTGTCGGTGTGTTGCAGCGCCTTCACCGCTTCATCGAGGATTTCCAATGGCGGCGCGCCGCGCTCTATCAATTCCGGGGCGCGATTCACGTATATGTCGACGGGCGGCGTGTTGCGCTCCTCGACATACGCCTGGACCCAGCGCACTCCTTTGATGCCGGCGAACAACACGACGATAATCGCGATCGCGACCCCGCCGCCCAGCATGAGCCGATCTTGCAAGCCTTGCTTCTTTTGTTTCTTCTTCTTGGGGGCGCCGCGACGAATGATCGTCGAGGGTTCGCCCGTCGCGGCATCCGCGAGTTCGCGGCTGCGCGCGTCCAAGTCGGGCAAATCCGATGGCCCGCGGGTCGGGGTTGGGGTCCTGACCGGCTCCGACTTCTTGAACATAAAGCCGCCGGATTTCGACGCGGCTTCCTCTTCGGCGGCCTCATTGGTCACCGCCTCCTCGAGCCGAAACGATTCGAGCGCATCCATCACGCTTCCGGACGGCGCGCGGTGGTAGATCGTCTCGCCCCCGAGAGCCTCAACGGTGAGCGCGCGCGTTTCTTCCTTCGGTTTGCCCACTTCCTCGCCGCAGTACCGGCACTTCGTGGCGAGAAAGCTGATCGTCATGCGGCAACTGGGGCAAACGCGATTCTTCTCGCTTCCCTCGCCCCGAGGCTCGTTATCGTTCGGCATACCGTGCCCCTCGCCGGCAAGAAACGGCGCGCATTCGGCTATCGGCCATTTCGTCTCTCACGATACGCGAAATCTCCACCTGCTGCGCAGTAGAGTATACCGTTGAACTCAGGAAAACTTCACCCGCGCCAATCCCACGCCGTCCTCGTAGGGGCGCTTCGGGAAGCGCCCTGAAGGTTCGGGCGCGCACCCCGGGGCGGTTCCCGAACCGCCCCTACGGATGAACGCCTCATCGTCGTCACCGACCTCGTTCCCAAATTCCATTTGGGAACGTACTTGCACCGGAAGCTCCGCTTCGAGTTCCAGCCCAAAATCCCCGTCGTCATCGTCATCGTCATCGTCATCGAAATGGCCTACTCGGTAGATGAGACCTTGGTCGGACGATAGAACTTCCCCTTCGCGCCGTAGTCCAACCGCACGGCGTAGAGCTTTTCGACCTGCTCCTCCGTCAAATACCTAACGTTCCCCAGCAGGTGCGCGGTTAACAACGACTCTGCGGCGTGCTCGACTTTCTCCATCTTAAAATACGCATCCATCAAATCGGGACCCACGGTCACCGCCCCATGCCGGTCGAGCATCACGGCGTCGCATTCCCGGATGAACGGGCGTATCGCGGTGGCCCCCTCCGGCGTCGCGGGCGTCGCGTACGGCGTGGTCGGCACCGCCCCCAGCGCGTAGACCACCTCCGGCAACGCGTACGCTGCCAGCGATATCCCCGCAAGCGTCAAGGCGATCGCCTTTGGCGGATGGGCATGCACCACCGCCCCTACATCCG
This sequence comes from Candidatus Hydrogenedentales bacterium, assembly GCA_041744855.1. GTDB lineage: Bacteria > Hydrogenedentota > Hydrogenedentia > Hydrogenedentales > JBGTJY01. Next base: position 74 of record JBGTJY010000976.1, on the reverse strand, counting down.
GCCGCTCCTCGTATGCCGCCAGATGCGTGGTAAATTCCGATGTCACCTTGCCGCTTCCCTCGAACAGCAGGCCC
>JBGTJY010000975.1:0-3690 GCA_041744855.1 Candidatus Hydrogenedentales bacterium | reverse complement strand
AAGACGTGCCGGTGTAGCCGGTTTCTTCTAGGACTCTTCGGACCAGAATGCGTCGGCGTCCTTCTCGAGCTGAGTAAGGCGGGTGTAGTAGTCGGGAAACTCTTTCAAGTGAGCCAGGGCAATTTTCCCGGTCATCAGCTCATCGTCGTTCGTGACATTTGTCTCGGGGTCGTGGGACCCGTGTTCCAATTCGACAGCCAAACCGGCCTGGAATTCCTCGATTCGAATTTCACTCCAATCGATGCCAAGGGCATTCCCGATTCGGAGCGCGTCTTCTTTCGTAAACAAGCGTTTGGCTGGCATTGCGTTGGTTCTCTCTGGAGCGATTAGGGCGCCGCGGGAAGGCTGGCCACTTCCGCTTCCACTTTGAGTTTCTCAGTGAATGGGAACGTGAACTCGGGATCGCGTTTGCGTATCGAGTCCCCGAAATCGAGCATGGTTTCCTGCCCGAGTTGGTCGATTTTGGGCGGCTTGATGAACAGGTTCGCTATCTTCCCACTGACGCGGGCGAGGAATCCTTCCGAGCCCGCCGCCTTCGCAATGGATGCCACGCTTAGCCCCATCCGCGGGATCTCGTCGCTTCTCCTGAACACGAGCGTGTTCACCCGGGCGATGGTCTCCTTGGATCGGTTCTCATAGGTGTAGTCGCCGTCCTTCGGATTGATGTCGTAGAGCCCAATGGTGACGGGACTTTTGCCGCTTCGCGCGTTGAACTGGATGCGTACTTCGGTGACGGTCTCAATCGAATTCTTGATGGTCCCTTCAACTTCGATGCGGCCGAAACCATCGCCGTCGCATTTGATGTAGTCCAGCACGTGTGTCAGCGTCTCTTTCCCCTCGAGCTCACTTGTGTGCACCTCTATCATCTTCGCGTGATCAAATGTGTACGTGTGAGTGCCCGTTCCCACGATTTCAAAGTCGCAGAATACCTCGAAGGATTTTGCGCGAGACTTCCGCTTGTACGATATGAAACCGACCTCTTCGTCATTGTCGGCGCTCGTATCGAGTTCCACCGGCGTTGCAGCAATCAACGGCACGAAATACATGAACGCGGAGATGGGGTTTTTTTCGGCCGTATCTCTGCTATAACTTAAGTGCACAGTCGGGCCGGTAATATCTTTGGAAACATCGGGTGTGGCGGCATCCTCGCCGCTGGCCGCGGAGGAAGCGCCCTCGGCGTGGACGTTTCCCTCCCCCGCGATACCAGCGGCACAAAAGCAAACGCATGCCACGGCAAGTACGAGCGAACCGTGTCCGCGAGAGCATGACAGTACAATCTGTCTACTGTGCGGACACAATTGCATAAAATTTACCCGCCGCGAATCAAAGGCAAAGCGTGTTCGCGCCTTTCATGAACGAATTTGCGCCGAGCAAGCCACTCGAGCGTTCTGGGTGGCTTCTCTTGCGCTAGAAGCCGCGGGGAATGTAGCCCAAGAGCAAGAGTATCAGCACAACAACGAGTATTATGCCTAGTATACCGCTCGGTCCGTAGCCCCAGCTCTTGCTGTGGGGCCAAGTGGGAATTACACCCAACAGTAAAATGATCACAACGATCAGCACGATCAAACCCATGACTTAATCCTTTCTTGCGTTTTCACGCGTTTCCACCTTCTGCTTTCCGCGACGTTCGCCTGTTCGCCGAACTTGCGGATTGGAAGTTTAGCTCCCGCCGATTCCTTTGCAATAAGCGTGCCCGCGTTCCTTGGCCAACGCCCGCGATCTTGCGATCGACAGCGTAGGTTGGTCATTTGTGCGTGACACAAAACCCGAACTAAACGCTAGAGGCAATCCCAAAACTTCAATTTCGGTCATTCTGAGCGCGAGTGAAGAATCTCGTCGCGCCATTTACTGCGGTTATCCGATTCTTCGCTCGCGCTCAGAATGACGGGCTCTTGGGTTTTGGGATAGCTTCTAGAATCCGTGGGGGATTTGGCCCATGAGCACGAGTACAACTACGACTACGAGCACCAGACCCACGACGCCGGAAGGGCCGTAGCCCCAGCGGCGGCTGTGCCGCCAGGTGGGTAGGCCAAACATGAGCAACGCGACCAACAGGACCACCAAGACTAAACCCATACCAAGCTCCATTCCGACGCTGGCACGACCTCGCTGGTTTGCAGTCGTCTCGTGACCGGCCGCGGGAGGGCGCCTAGCTCGTTAGTAGATTGTGCCGGGCTGAGGTGAATCCCAGGCAAAGCGGGGGAGAAGCTTTGGCAAACGGTCCCGCATTTTAAAGACAACGATTTTCTGCGTTTTTTTTTAGGCAGCGTTTGACGTCATCCGATCGCCGCGCTGCTCCGCCCGGTCAGGAACCAGGTGCGGAGCTCGCCCATGTCCTTGACCTCAATGGCGCCGCGCTCTTCGAAGAGGAATGGCTCGCCGAGGCGCGCGCGAGTCGCCTCCGAGATTTGCACGCGTCCGGGAACGCCGTGGGATTCCATTCTGCTGGCGGTGTTGACGGCAGCGCCCCACAAGTCATAGATGAATTTGTGTTTGCCAATGACGCCCGCGACCACCGCGCCGCTGTGGATGCCGATGCGAATCTGAAAATTGTTGTCGGTGCGCTCGTTGAATCGCGCCATCGCGTCCACCATATCCAGGGCCATGTGCGCCGCGCGCACTGCGTGATCGTCCACCGGTATAGGCAGTCCCGCGGCGGCCATGTAGGCATCGCCGATACTCTTGATCTTTTCAAGGCCGTGTTTGTCGGCGAGGGTGTCATAGCCGGTGAATATTTCATTGAGGAGGACCACAAGCCGCTCGGGGCTCACACTCGCGGAAAACTTCGTAAACCCTACGATATCGGCGAACAAGACGGTCGCTTCCGGAAAGCTATCGGCGATGACTTCGGGGAACTCGCCGGCGATTCCTTCGCGGCGGCCTTTCAACCGTTCGGCAATGGCGCGAGGCAACACGTTGAGCAGCAGCCGATCGGACAATGTTTGCTCGATTACGATTTTGTCGTAGAGAGTCTTGACCTCGTCGCTCTGCCGGCGGATGAGCTCGCGGCTTTCCTCTACCTCCCGCAGCGTCTGCTCCACCATGGCGGCGTGTTTCATGGTTTCCGCGTGCAACAGGCGCACCTCGAGCATGTTCTTGGCGCGCGTGAGGACCTCAAGCAGGTCAAAAGGCTTGCTGACGAAATCCCTCGCGCCGGCTTGCAAGGCGCGGAGCTTGTGATTCGGTTGAGCTGTAACCACGAGCACCGGAAGATAGCCCTCGGCCTCGATCTCTTTGAGGCCTTCCATCACCTGAAACCCATCCATGCCGGGCATCTGTAGATCGAGCAGGATCAGGTCGAAGCGGTGTATTCGATGGAGCTCACAGACCTCGAGCGAATTCATCGTGGACGTAACGGAAACGTAGCCGGCCCCGCAGAACGTGCGCTCGAGCAGGCGGACGTTGGCTTCCAAATCGTCGACGATCAGGATTTTGGCGTTGAGGATGTCGGATGAATTAACCATGAAGTCTGGGCCTCAGTCATTGGCCCAGTGTAAAATAGAAGGATGCGCCTTTGCCCGACTGGCCCTCAGCCCAGATTTGGCCACCGTGCCGCTCGATCATTCGCTTCACCAGGGCTAGTCCGATGCCTGATCCCTCGAATTGAGAGTGAAACCGGTGAAACAGCAGGAACATGGATTCCGCGCGGCTCATGTCAAAGCCAACACCGTTGTCGCGGACGAAGTAGAC
>JBGTJY010000974.1:0-3156 GCA_041744855.1 Candidatus Hydrogenedentales bacterium | reverse complement strand
GCTTGCGGCCGAGTTGTTGACGCGAAGCAAGGCTCTTCGGGCAGTGATCTGCGCCGCCTATCCGCTCGTAATCGTTGATGAATTCCAAGACACTAACCCGGACGAGTGGCAACTCATACGCGTATTCGGCGAGAAAACCAGATTGATTGCCCTCGCGGATGCGGAGCAGCGGATCTATGAGTTTCGCGGCGCCGACCCGAAAAGAATTGGAGAATTCATCAAGGCCTACAATCCCGCGACTTTCGATTTTGGCACAAGAAACCTTCGAAGCAACGGCAAGGATATTGTTAGCTTTGGCAACGACCTACTTACCAACGCCCATCGCAGCAAGGGTTACTCTGACGTTTCGATTGTCCACTACAGGATGGGAAGGGGAGTTGCACTCCATCACGTACTCAAGTCCCACGTCTTAGGCGCACTCTCGCGCCTAGCCAATCAACCCGCGACCGGTTGGTCGCTTGCCGTCCTCGTCCCGACCAAACGGCTCATGATCGAAGTATCCGACTATCTTGCTACGCCCCAATCATTTGAAAGCGGAAGAGGGTATCCGGAAGTCACGCACGAAGTGGCGTTAGACACCGAGGCGCCTTCTCTTGCCGCGGCGCTTATCGGTCGCCTTATGGATCGCGGCGCCGTTCCGCGCGATACCCTCGTTGCGCTTGTGCAAAGCATCGTTGACTACTTGAGGGGCCGCAAAGGTGCCCAATCACCCACGCAAGCCGAGTTCGCCCTTTGCACGGCCCTCGCCGGATTCATCAACGGTGCATCGGTGCGAGGTAAGAATCGCCAACGTCTAATTTCCGACGCCACCGCGATAGCCAACGCAGTGCATGCCATGGTTCATACCGGCGACCCTGCGCACGACTGGCTCGAAGTTAGGCGGTTACTGGCCAACGCCCAGTCGCCCGAGATCAAGCAAGTCGCAGTGGACGCCAGGTACTTGCGATTGCTTAATCGCGGTGCACAGCTTCGACTACGGCTCAGTGAGCTGTGGCGGCGCAATGGCACATACTCCGGTGCGGCGGCCGCTGTCCGGGACGCGCTGCTTCAGGAACACTTTGCCGCTTCCACACGAACGTGGAGGGGCGTGCATGTAATGACGATCCACAAGTCTAAAGGAAAGGAATTTGATGAGGTGATCATCTACGAAGGAGTGTTTCAGGGGCGAATCGTTCGGACCGAGGCATCGGATAGAGAAGTCGAGCAAGCTCGGCTTGCACTCCGCGTAGGCGTCACGCGGGCCATGCAGCGGGTCACGATTCTAACACCACAGGGCTCTGTTTGCCCACTCTTGTTGTAGGGCTAGGACAACCGAGGACAGAAAAGGAAAGGTAGTCAGTTTTGGCTGACGTAGGTTTCAACACATTCCTGCGAGCAGATGTGGACAATCAGCTCGCGGTGAAACCAGCGAGTGACCTCCGCACAGACGACGCACGGGCGCTCCTGATGCTCATGGAGAGCAAGCACCACGTTCCGTGCGGGCGGAATGCCGGGCTGAGCGTCGGGGTAGAGTTCGTCGAACTTCATTGGGCGGGCTGGATCGCTGCGCGCGGTGGATTTGCCGGTATTGGCTACTTCAATCTAGTGTAACTTCGTGACGCAAGTAGGAGCGGGAAGCGGAAGCTTATCTGGTGGTCTCCCTGACCAATGCGGCAATGATTTGCTGAGTCGCCTTGGGTAGCTGGCTTCGCTGATTTTAATTCCGCGTCTAGTGACGGGATTTCAAACACTTCTCAACGGTTTTGGTCGACGCTAAGATGAAGTTCTGATGGGCGCGGGTGTAGCTCAATGGCAGAGCGCGTGGTTCCCAACCACGATACGAGGGTTCGATTCCCTTCACCCGCTTTTTATTTTGCTACTTTGGCTTCGCCTTCGTGCGAAGATCCGCCTTGCCCGTGCGAAGGGCATTTCTGATCCACTCTACCACCGTCCGATTCTCCGGCGACACGGGCTTCATGTAGATATCGGCCATGTCCGAGCTTGCCGAATGACCAAGCCAGCGCTTCATGGCCCCAATCGAGCAGCCCTCGCGTGAGCCGAACTCAGTTGCCCCAAGGTGGCGAAGCGTGTAGAAGCCGCCCACACCTTTGCAAGGTTCCCCGAGCCGCTTTACGAGCTTCGACCACCATTGATGAACGGCATCCACGTTGCTGTGAACGAGGGGCATGCCTTTCCCGGTGATGAACATGAGGTCGCCTTGCGAGCGCTTGGTTTGCTTCAGGTACGCCTGCACGACATTCCAGGCCATGAGTGGGGTTTCGCCGTAGCGTTCAATCCCGGTTTTCCCGCGGCGTAGGTCATAGCTTTTCTTGTCGATTTGGCCAACGCGAACAGCCGCCAAGTCCCGTTGACCAAAGCCGCAGCCGATCGCCATCCAGACGAGCGCCGTTTCACGGAGACCGCATTCTGTGAGTATGAGCTTTAGCTGCGAGAGGGTGGGGAGCTGCCTCTTCTTTGCCGGCTTGCCGTGAAGCACGTCTCGCGAGTTCCAGTTCCAGGACAGCACTTGACCGCCGTGCTCAGGTCTTCCAGCACGGTCGACAATGGACTTTAGGAGCTGGAGCCGCTTTGTAACTTGAGACGCGGAATACCCGGCATCGACAATCGCCCGATTGTACGCCTCCACGTCGTCCATGTTGAAATCGGCAAGCATCATGCGGCCGACGGCTCCCTGGCCGTGCCGGGCGTTGAGAAATTGGAGAAGCTCTTGGGCGGATGCCTTGCGCTGGTCATAATGCTCGCGGCAAATGGTCCCGTGACGACGAGGGCCGGGCTCCTCCCGAATTCGGGACTCTTCATACTTGAGAAGCCCTGAGGTAATGTGTAGGAGACTCCCCGGAAGAATCTCGGCCGCCACCCCATTCTCACGAGGTTTTGCGTCCACCGCTTGCAGTTGGAGTTTTTTCCGTCGCTTGGGCTTTAGGGTTTGCGTCTGGCCGCGAAGATGGGCAGATACCCAATCGTGATAGGCCTGGTCAGCCTGCTCGCGGCTGAGCATTCCGAAGCGGTGCTTACGCGGAGTGCCGGTCTCGGCATCGCGGAACGAAACGTGCCAGCCAATGCCCCTGGTTTTGGTGAATCTCAGAGCGGGAATCCGCCGCTTACGTGGCTTGCGAAGCACAGCGTTTGGTCCTTATGATACTGTCTTGGGAGAGC
>JBGTJY010000973.1:0-2033 GCA_041744855.1 Candidatus Hydrogenedentales bacterium | reverse complement strand
GGGATGGCGCCCGAATGCGTCGTGACCGCGGGCGTCCCGGTTGCCATCGCCTCGATGAGCGCCATGCCGAACTGTTCTTGCCAATCGGGCGTAGGCACGCTGGGTAACACGAAAATATCCGCCGCGCGATACCACTCGGGCATTTCGCTGTATCGCCGCGAGCCGGCAAAGGTGACGTGTTCCGCGAGGTTCAGGCGCGATACGAGCGCATCGATGCGTTCGCGGCCCGATCCGGAACCCACGACGACGAGCCGAAACCGGTGCCGCGCGAGCACGCGGTCGTCCAGCAACATGCGCAGGGCCATCAGCAAAAAGTCGAGCCCCTTCCGCTGCAAAAACCAGCCGACGAACAGGATCGTGAATTCATTGGCATCGAGATTGAGCTTTTGTCGATCCGCCGCGCCGGGACAAAACCGATCCGTATCCACCGCGGGCGGCACGAGGTGGATACGTTCAGGCTCGACCCCTTCCAGTTGAAGCACGCGCAGCGAATGTTCGGTGTGCACGACAAACGCATCGGCCTCGCAAATCGCGCGTTGCTTGATCGCGAAACGGACCGGATCGTCGTCGAAATGAAAGGGCAACGTATCCCAAACCATGATGGAAACGGGAATGCCGAACCGTTGCTTCGCTTCCAGCGCTTCGTTGGTCCAATCGGTGAACAGTTCCCACGTCTGGATGACGTCGAACCCCTGTAGCCGACGATGAAACGGCAGCAGACGCGGCGCGTGCGAGCCAAAACGTTCGCGAAGCCGGCTGCGAACACGCGTGATGGGATTGAGCGATTCCGTTTCGAATCGAATGGTCTCGATCGCGCACGCGACCGAACGATCGTCGCGATCGTCGAAGTGTTGCTGGATTTCCGATTCCGCCCGGAACGCTGTCAATTCGACGCCGGACAGACGGCCAAACATTTGCAGATGCCACGTGCTGAATCGATTCCCCATCAGCAGCGCGAGTTTCATCCGGCCTTACCCCAAAAGTGTCGCTCGAGCACGGCCCGCGCCGCGTCGCGATCGCGCGGGATGTCGATATGTCCGGCGAGGCAACGCTGCTCATACTCGTCCAGCGTGCAAACGACCCGCGCCGGATTCCCCGCGACGACGGTATTCGGCGCGACGTCTTTCGTGACCACGCTGCACGCGCCAACGATCGCGTTCGGCCCGATGGTTACGCCGGAAAGAATCGTCGCGCCATAGCCGATCTGGCAATTGTCGAGAATCTCGATCTTGTCGAAGCCGGTCAGCGATTCGTATTTTTCCTGAAACGGCCAATTCAGGTTGTGATTGAGAAACGTCACGCCGTTACTGATGCACACATGATCGCCGATGCGAACGAGCCACGGCTCGCTGCCAAAATTCGCCGTGTAGATGCGGCAATGCTCGCCCACGCGCACGCCCATCGCGCGCAACGTCCGAATCACCGTTCGCTGCGAACCATACTTGAGCCTAAACTTGCGGCCCAATCGAACCATCTCGCGAAGCATCTCAATCATCTTCAAAATTCTTCGCGCACGTCAGCGCGTTCAATAAATATCCTTGTTCATCCGCGTTCATCCGTGGCGAATTCAGTTCCATTTCCAGAATCCGTGTAGGCTAGCGGACGGCCAAACTTTCGCAATGCTCGCTCCGACGATATCGAACGCGTGCTGCAATCGAAAGCGGATCGATTCAGGCGTGCGCGGGTGATCCATCCACGGACACACGCCGAGCCCGATCTCGGCAGCGTGCGAAACCACGCGCCCCTGATCGAATCCCGCCGCGCGGAAAATTTCGCGAACGCGGCGAAACGTCAACGGCGTCTCCCATTCCTGCGCTTGCCAACGCCCGAACGGCGCCCACGTATTCTTCTCGTACGCGCCGAACGTCTCGCACCAGCGCTTCACGAGTCCCGCGACGTTGCCGTAGCTCGGCGTCGAGAGAAACACGAATCCCCCTGGCCGCAACACGCGCCGCATCTCGCGGGCCGCCATGACCGGGTCCGGAATGTGTTCGAATGCGTCGATACAAAAAACCGCATCGAACGCCGCGTCG
>JBGTJY010000972.1:0-1885 GCA_041744855.1 Candidatus Hydrogenedentales bacterium | reverse complement strand
GTGCTGTCTTGCAACGCCTCCAATACGATTGCTTGATTCTGCGGATTTGTTCCGTTCACCCTGGCCTCCGATTTTTGCTTCTGCAACTTTTCACGGATTCGGGATATTCGGCCCATAACTGACTCAGAACCTTGACTCTCGGAACCTGTATCAAAAGTTCTCATGGTCGGACCTCCTCGCGTTTCATCTGCATCATTTGTCTCCCCTGAACCCGTTTCACAGAAGTGTTGCAGTGTAGCAATTTTGCATCCACGTGACAAGCCGCATAACATTCCAAAGCTTGTCGAAATTCGCTTCTACGCGGACATTTAGTAGACGACAAAGCCACCGTTTTGAGGTTTTGATGGGAGAGTTTGCACGATCTGACGAACGGGAGCGATCAGGGTCGATTATACACGGATCTTTTGGGGGTCTGAGAGTTCGTTTTTCTTCCCAACCCGTTCACTATCGCCCGCGAACCGTTCTGTGATTAGTTAATCAATAGCTGACAGCACTTTGAAGACAACCGTACGCGCAGCATACGTGTACGGGCGACATTGGACGACCAGCAGTTTCTATCAGGGACTCGACACGCGCGCACTGAGAATCGCCCTTCCCGGCGTGACGCGGTCAATCGGTTTGTAGTCGCGTAGGACGAATGTGCCGTTGACGATTACGTGCGCGATTCCCGTCGAGGATTGCGCGGGTTTTTCGTAGGTGGCTTTGTCGATGATCGTGGCGGGGTCGAATACCGTGATGTCGGCGTCGGCGCCGATTTGCAGGCGGCCTTTTTGTTTCATGGCGGGTGCGACGGCTTCGAGGCGTTTCGCGGGCATGATGGTCATTTTTCGGAGCGCGTCCATCAGCGATAGCGCGTTGCGTTCGCGGACGTAGTCCCCGAGCACGCGCGAGAACGTGCCCGCGCCGCGCGGGTGCGCGAGTCCATTCACGAAGGGGATGCCGTCGCTTGCGATCATCACGTCGGGTTGCGCCACGAGGTACGCGACCATTTTGGGGTCTTGCGTGAAAAGGACTACCCAGCCGCCAATCTTGCGGTACTTTTCGAACGTATCTTTGGTGAGCCGTTCGCCCGTTTGTACCCACATGATGTCGCCGTATTCCATGGTGGCTTCGGGCGTGCCCACGTTATCGAATAGGGCGGACTGGAGCATCGTCGAGCCCGCTTCGTAGGGATAGCATTCGGTCGTGACGTCGAGGCCGCGTTCGCGCGCGCCGCGAACTTGTTCGAGGTAGACGTTGGCGAGATCGTCGCCGCTGCTGTTGATGTGGACGATGTGCAGCGATGCGCCCGTCGCCGCGGCGTTCGCGATGACTTCTTGCACGGGGCCAATCGATCCGTCTTTCGAGTACGCGCTTTGGTCGCGCAGATGAATGAAGCAGGTGACGCGTTCGCGCGCGGCTACCTGAAACATGCGGAAAATTTCGGTGTCACTCGCGGCGGGCGTGTAGGCGATGCCGAAGCCGACGCCCAGCGCGCCTTCGCCGATGCCTTCAGTCAGGAGCGCGCCGATCGCTTCGATCTCTTCGTTGGTGGCGGCTTGGTACGCGTAGTCGCCGCTTTCGAATTGTTTGCGGACGTCTTCCGATGCCGTCGCCGAGTGTCCGATGTCGACGCCGTGTTTCACTTTGACGCGCGCGCCGAGGTGGCTCACCGTCGCGCCGTAGTTGATGAGCGAAGTGCCTTCTTGCGAGGCGTACCAATCGGCGACGGGGTACACGCCGATTTCGAGTTCGAGCGCGGTGGTGACTCCGTCGCTCGCCTGCAGGCGGCGGCTATCGGGCGCTTGACCGTGCGCGTGAATGTCGACGAATCCGGGGGCGACGAGGAGGCCGGTGCAGTCGATGGTTTCGCGGCCGCGCAGGCCCTCGCCGATCGCCGCGACGC
>JBGTJY010000971.1:0-2212 GCA_041744855.1 Candidatus Hydrogenedentales bacterium | reverse complement strand
TTTTCGACGATGAAGAGGGAGAGGCCTTTGTGACCCGTCTCGACGCCGCCGCCGGTGCGCGCGAGGAGTCCGAGGATGTTTGCGCGGCCCGCGAAAGTGCACCAGGCTTTCGCGCCGTTGAGGGTGTAGCCGGGACGTCCGTCGAGGGTTGTGGCGTCTGCGCGGCAGGATACGCTTGCTACGTCGGAGCCGATGTTGGGTTCGGTGACGGAGATGGCGACCATGAGTTCGCCGCTGGCGATCGGCGGGAGCCATTTTTTCTTTTGCGCGTCGGTGCCGCCTTTTAACAACGCCTTTGTTAGAATCTCTGGACGCGTGATCAAACTTCCCGCTGCGGGGAGCGACGCTGCGGAGAGTTCTTCGGTGGCGATGACCATCATGAGATTGGTCATGCCGACGCCGCCGAATTCTTCGGGAACGGACATGCCGAAGTAGCCGAGCTCCGACATTTGCTTGATGATGTGCTCGGGGACGAGCAGGTCTTTGCGGTGGATGGCTTCGGCTTCGGGGGCTACTACGGTTTGGGCGAAACGACGGGTGCTGGCGCGGAGTTCGGATTCGTCGGTGCTGTCGCCGGAGTCGGTCCAAATCCAGCGGTTGTTCGCGGCGCCGTTTGCTAGAAAGGATTGTCCTACATTGCGAACCTGTCCCTCAGTCGCGGCATGCCGAAACCGATCTATGGCGGCATCAACTGCGCGAAATGACTCGGTTGGGATTTCAAACTCGTGCCGGTGCGCGTTCAGCGTTTGTCTCACACAATCGGCAAATCGCGCGATGGCAAGAAACGACATGAAAGTGGCCACGTCGTCACGACTTCGGAAATTGATTTTGTCCGCAAATTCGACCAGCGCGTGAACCGCTTCTTGTTGCGTGTTGAGATACGCAATGCGACGGGTAATGATCTGGTGATCGTCTATCCGCTGCGCGTTACCCGTAATTCGCCGGGCGTGGTCCGTCGCGGTGTGCAGCAAGGATCCGGGCGCATCGAGTATCTCGGGGAGAGTTTTACGGCCACCCCCGTCTGCCAATCCGTGTTTATCCGCGTTCATCAGTGGTCAATTCGACTTTTCGGCATCAGGGTCCAGTAGTCGAGATCGAGTACGACGTTGGGATGGTACGCGTCGCGATTCTTCTCTTTGTCGATTTGCTTCACGTCGAATTCGCCCACTGCCGGATCGAGATTCTTCACGGCGACGAGGCGTAGGCGCAATGCGCCGACATCGTTTCTGCCTGGCAACGGCGCCTTCTCGATGACTTCCGTCATCGCGTAGATCGTGTCGCCGGCGTAGGTTGGGTTTGCGTGCGTGCCGCTGTTCCAGGCGAGCATACGCAGGGCGTTTTCGAGGCCGTTGAACGAGATTGCGCGGGCGATGGAGATGATGTGTCCGCCGTATATGAGACGGCGCTCGACCGCGTGCGCATCGAAGTGTACGCGCGCGGTGTTTTGGTAGAGGCGCGTTGCCATGGCGTGCTCCGACTCTTCGATCGTCATTCCGGCGTGATGGTTGATTCGCTCGCCGGGTGTGTAGTCCTCGAAGTACGCCCAGCCGCCCGTTGCGCTCGCGTCGAACTTGGACAGATCGAGGCCTTGGTCCACTTGCAACGCGATCGGGGCGACGCATTCGGGCAAGTTTGGGATTTCGTTGTCGTTCGTGCGCGTTTCGGGCATGCGCTTTCGCAGCATTACCCAACGGTAAAACTCGAGCACGGGTTCGCCGCGTTGGTTTAGTCCGCGGGTGTGCACGTAGACGTTGCCGGATTTGCCGTTGCTGTTTTCTTTTTTTCCGACGACCTGGGATTCGGCGCGCAGGGTGTCGCCTGCGTACACTGGCGTCAAGAAACGCACGCCTGCGTAGCCCAGATTTGCGATGGCATTGAGCGAGATATCGGAGACGGATTTGCCAAAGACGATGTGGAAGGTGAGGAGATCGTGGATGGGTTCGCGTTCGTAGCCTAGCGATTGGGCGAATTCGCGGGAACAATGGAGGGGGGCGCGATCGCCGGTTAGCGCGATGTAGAGCGCGGTGTCGCCTTCGGTGATTGTGCGGGGGACGGGGTGCTGAATGCGTTGGCCGATCGTGAAATCTTCGAAGAAATTTCCTGTGGTGCTTTTGGGTGGCAAGGAAATGGTTTCCGGCGGATCGAGGTAGCGCCGCTTTTCAAGCGGCGAGTATGCTCAAATTGTAGATCACCAGACTCGCCGCTTGAAAAG
>JBGTJY010000970.1:0-2501 GCA_041744855.1 Candidatus Hydrogenedentales bacterium | reverse complement strand
TCTCGGAAGTGCCGCAGTTCGAGGAAGGGGAGCAGGCGATCGTGTTCCTGCAGTTTATCGAAGGGCACGGCCACGTGGTGGTGGGTGGCATTCAGGGGCGCATCCGCGTGCAGACTGACGCCGAGACGCAGGAGAAGTTCGTTCAGCGGTCGGCGCTTTCGGGGTCGGCGTCCAAATCCGCATCGAAATCCGCGTCGAAGCAGGCTGCGTCCGGGGACGATGCGGAAGTGGTGGATTCGACCCGCGTGTCGTTGGATGATTACAAGGCCTCGCTAAAGGCGCTTGTTAAGCAGCAGCGGGGACGCTAGGCGGGATCGATTTCTGGGGACCCAGCTTGGCTGCTGGCGCGGGCGGATTTGAAATCCGCCCCTACCTCTCCTGCGCCCTCGTAGTCCGAGCGCGGCGGCTGTGAAAGCTCCCGCTCCATGTCAACCCAAAGGGCGTAAACCTCGTTCCATCTAGGGATTCCAGCCGAAGTACGTCGCGCCTTGGCCCGGTTGGAAGTCGCCAACAATTTGTGCCACTAGGCGAGGTTTTCAGGGGGCGTCATGCTTGGAACTGGTTTGAGGAGCGCCGTTTAGATGGTTCGGGGCCTCGTCATTCGGCAGGGTTTTTTCGTCGCGGACATCGTCCTCGCCGCCATCGTGGCCTTGACGGTCTACATGCTCGTTTCGCGGATTTTTTCGGGGCCGAACGTTTCTGCGACCGCGCAACCAGAGCCATTCGACTTGGCGGGGGTCGAGGCTGAGTTTCACCAGGTCAAGCCGAGGGCGGAATACGAGAATATCATCACGAGCGGGATTTTCGGCCCGGCGGCGAGGTTGAATCGCGACACGGTACCAGTCGAGCCAGTCGTCGAGACGCCTGTCGAGCAGGAGACGGCGCTGCCCCTGCGATTAACTGGGACCGTCATTTCCGGTGAGAACCAAATTATCGCGACGGCGCTGATCGAGATGACGCAAGGCGGCCGGGCGGGCACGACGTTTTACGTGGGCGAGGAAGTGCTCGAGGGGGTCGTGCTCTACGAAGTGCGGCCGGACGAGGTGGTGCTCGACAACAAGAACACGAACGCGCGGGAAGTGCTCAAACGCGAACTGGATCCTACGCGCTTTGCCGCTGCATCGGCCGCGGCTGCGGCGCCAGAGGCCGCAGCGCCGGAACGTACGTCGAGCTCGAACGTGATGTCGCTCGATCGGGCGGAGCTGTCGACCGAGTTGATTGAGAACTACGAAGAGATTGCCACGACGCTGGACATTCGCGAATACGTCGATGAAGAAGGGAACGTCGCGGGGATAACCGCGTCGAACGTGTCGGACGTCGCGATATCGGAGAAGTTGGGACTTCAGAACGACGATGTACTGACGTCGATTAACAACGAACCGATCGAGAGTGTGGACAAGGTGTACGAGGTGTTGAACAAATACCGAAACGCGAGCACGTTTCGATTGGGCATTTTGCGTGGCGGTAAACCGCAGTTCATTACGTATCGCCTGAGGTAGACGGAAAGAGCCAGACTGAAAGTTTCAGTTAGTAGGAGAGAAACGCTTCGAACACCTTAGGTAATTTCCGATCTGGAAAACCGGGTGTCCGGCGTTGGCCTTGCGGCAAGTGGTCTCGTTACGTTTTTCTCGTAGCATCGCCATGATTGGCCGCCATTCGACCACGAAAGGAATTCGCGTGAAGGGACACGCCGGTGGAATTCTGTTGGCCATGCTGACGATTTGGGCGCCGTTGTGCGTTCTGTGGTCGAAGACGGCTCATGCGCAGAGCGGCGAGCGTGCGGGCGGAGAACGCATCCTGCTCGCGCAGCAACAGCAGCCGACGGGCCCGACTCGGCGGATTCCCGGGCAACAGCCGCCCGCCGCACCCGGAGATATTCGAAACCAGAATCGGCCGCAAACCGGGCAATCAGCGACCGAACCGATCAACATCAACTTCGAAAATGCATCGCTGATCGAAGTCATTCAACTGATAGGCGCGCAGACTGGGCGCAACTTCGACATTCCCGGAAACCTGGGCAACCAGACAGCGACGATCATCGCGCATCATCCCGTGCCGCCGGACTTGGCGTATGCGATTCTCGAGTCGATCCTGGCGAGCCGTGGATTCGTGATGGTGGAGACGCTCGAAGGGAATTTGATCAAGATTCAGGAAGTCGGGCAATCCGGCGCGGAAAAACTGGAGATTCATACGGGCGTCGAGCCGCCGCTTGGCTACGACAATTGGTCCATTCACGTCGTGAATGTGCAACACGCGGCGCCGGCGGAAGTGGCCGAGGCGCTCAAGCTCGTGGGTTCACCGAACGCGGTAGTCGACGTATATGAATCGACGGGTACGCTGATCATGCGCGACACGGCGGATGGTCTTCGGAACATGTTCGAACTGCTGACGCAGATCGATATTCCGGGCTACGAGACGCGCGTCGAGATTTTCACGCTCGAGTATACGCGCGCGGAGATTATTGTCACGCAGATCGAGCAGGTGCTTGGCGCGGAATCGGG
>JBGTJY010000969.1:0-3153 GCA_041744855.1 Candidatus Hydrogenedentales bacterium | reverse complement strand
TACCCGCGGGTGCCGGCCTCGTCGTCGAGACCGTCATCGATCGCTTCGGCACCGCCCAACTCCAACGCGGCTACTACGAAGAGCTCACGCGCATCGGCGCGTTCGGCGACGAAATGAACAGCGCCTATTTCGATTTCGTCGCACCCTCCCCAACGCATGACGGCATTTCCTACGGTCCCTATAAACAGAATCTGCTCGACCTGTGGTTGCCGGAATCCGATACGCCGACACCCCTCCTCGTGTTCATCCATTACGGCGGGTTCAACAGCGGCAGCCGCGTGCACGCGCGCACCTTGGACCAAGTCGAACAGGCACTCGCCGCCGGCGTCGCCTTCGCCTCGATCGATCACCGCTTCGTGCATTTCACCGAACAAGAAATGAAATACCCCGAGCGAACCAGCATTCAAGAAGCGCTGCGCGACTGTGCCCGCGCGATCCAATTCCTCCGCCACAACGCCGATAAATACAATCTCGACAAAACGCGATTCGCGGTGTACGGCGGTTCATCCGGCGCCGGTATTTCCCTCTGGCTCGGCGCGCACGATGACATGGCCGACCCGAATAACGCCGACCCCGTACTGCGCGAATCCACCCGCGTCAGCGCAGTCGGAATCCTCAACGGCCAATTCACCTACGACATCAAAATCTGGGAGGAGGAATTCGTCAAACGTTTCGGAGAATCCTATCGCACGGGACCGCGCCCCGGTCTCGACGGAACAGGCCCGGTCCTCTACGGCCTGACGCCTCAGCAATACGACGGTCCGGCAGGCGAAAAAATCCGCGCCGACGTCGATCTCCGCAGCCTCATCACCGCGGACGACCCGCCGATGTACATCCGCACCCGCCTCCCCGATACGGCACCCACCGACATCGGCGTCATCAATCATCACCCCTTCCACGCCGAACTCCTCGAAGCCCGATGCAAAGAAGTCGGCGTCGAGTTTCAATCCCTCCTCCCCGCCGTCCGTCCAGAAGACGCCGAATCAGGCGAACACGACACCGAGCTGATAATGGAATTCTTCTTCAAGCACCTCGGCGTCAACAAGTAACACGGGCTTCCAGCCCGTACGCGAGCACACGCTAGCGTAGTTCGAAATTTCAATCTCTCTCGCGTTATGCCACAAAATACGTCGCCGACTCGCATCAATTGTCGTCCCCGCAAGCAGTAAGCGGGGACCTCTTTCGTAATCGTAATCGTAATCGTAATCGTAATCGTAATCGTAATCGTAATCGTAATCGTAATCGTAATCGGCGGCGCGAAAACCCGTCACCATCGTCCCTCTCTCCACCCCTCGTCCCTGCTCACACCTCGTTCCTGCCCACGACCCTCGTTCCCCCTCCCGCCGCTCGTTCCGAAATCTCGATTTCGGAACCAGGGTCACGCCCAAGCTCGCGTTCGCGTCCAATCAGGTTGCTTCTTATATGAGGCACTCGATTCGACCTAACTCATAGCGATAGACTCCTTGCCATCAAGTCGCGCTTGACCGCGCGCAGGGACTACGTTTACTTGGAAACTTCTCCGCCTAGAATCGCCTACGACTTTGCGAAGGAAGACGTTGCCGCCTTTCGCAAGTATTTCGTGACAACTTCGGCGTTCGCGCAACGAACGATTCGCAAATACCAACTCGGTTTAGGAGTTCTTGCGTTGGTCCTGTCCGCGGCTGTTTTTCTTTCCGTGACGGACTTCGGCACGGACGGTGTCAGTTTTGGACTTGTCGCGCTTCCCCTGGGTGCCGCATACGTTGTTTACCTGACCGTGTATTTTCCACGGTACTACCGCTATCGATGGTTGAAAGCAATGGAGAGGCTGGATCGGCATCATCCAATTGACAATATGTTCGGTCGTCTCGCGATTTCCATTGTCGACGATCAGCTCGTTAACCAGTCCCCCGTCGGCGAGTCCCGTATAGCGCTTTCGTCGATTCAACACCCTGCGGTGACGGATACTCACTGTTTCCTCGGACTGAGCAACCAGACTTACGTTATCGTTCCGCGAAGCAAGGTGATCGAAGGCGACTTTGATTCGTTCGTGAATTTGCTGAAAGCGCGGATTCCCGAGGCGCCAGCCTCCTGAAACTCTTGAACAAGAGCTATCAACGCGCTTGCTGCAGAAGCTCTGGCGTCTCCGCGCCCGCGGTAAACCTTTCTCCGCGCGCCGAGTCTAACCCGCGACAACAAAACCCAACGCGGAGTACTCCAAATGCACACCCAATTCCAATTCCCTAAAACGATCCAACGCGCATCGCGCGCAACCATCCTCTTCACCGCACTCATCTCACTCACCGCATCCGCGGCAACCCCACTCGAACAAGCCATCGCGCTCTTCGACGAAGAAAAATACAACGAAGCCCTCAAGCAAGCCACCGACGCGCACGAAGCCGATCCCAAAAACGTCGACGCGCTGATCCTGCTCGGCCGCACTGAATACGAACTCGAGAACGCCAAAAAATCGCAAGCGTGGCTCGAGAAGGCGATCGACGCCGAACCCGATCGCGCCGAGGCGCACAAATGGCTTGGCCGCGCCTATGCACTCGAAGCGCGACCCGCGAACATGGTCGTTAAAGGACTCATCGCGCCGAAAATTCGCAAGGCCTTCGAGCGCGCCGTCGAGCTCGCCCCGAAAGACGTCGACGCCCGCGACGACCTGATCCAGTTCTACGTCGAAGCCCCGGGCTTCCTCGGCGGCAGTGTCGACAACGCGCTCGCCCAAGCCAAGGAAGTCGAGAAGCTAGACCCCAAAGCGGCCATCTACTCCTACGGCAACATTTACCAGAGCACGGAGCAACCCGCGAAGGCCTACGAAAACTACAAGCGCGGCATGGAACAATTCCCCGAGGAGACGGACTTCTATTTCCAAACCGGATACGCCGCGGCGAACCAACAGAATTGGGATGCCGCATTCGAACCGTTCATCGCCCTCACGAAGCGCTCACCCGAGTTGATGGGTGCCCATTACCAACTTGGCCGCCTCGCAGCCCTCTCCGGCCAACGCCTCGAGCTCGGCGAGGAATCGATGAAGAAGTACCTGCAACACACCCCAACGGAAGACGAACCCAAGTTGGACTACGCCCACCAGCGGCTGGGCCTCATCTACCAACACATGAAGAAACCTGCCGAAGCCAAGGCCGAATTCGAAGCCGCGCTCAAACTCAA
>JBGTJY010000968.1:0-4630 GCA_041744855.1 Candidatus Hydrogenedentales bacterium | reverse complement strand
CTCCGAACACGCGACCTCGGTGGATCTCTGCTTGTTCGATCAGGTGGACTCGCCGCAGGAGAACATCCGCATCCCGATGACGGAGCACACGGATCAGGTGTGGCACATTTTCCTGCCCGATGTGCGGCCGGGGCAGATGTACGGCTACCGAGTTTACGGCCCGTATGATCCGGAACGCGGGATGCGGTTTAATCGCTCGAAGTTATTGCTCGATCCCTACGCGAAGGCGATCGCGGGGCAGATTAATTGGGCGGACGAGATGTTTGGCTACGTGGTAGGCGACGAAGCGGGCGATCTCACGCGCGATTTTCGCGACGACGCTTGGGGGATGCCGAAGGCGGTGGTGATCGATAGTGGATTCGATTGGGGCGAGGTGAAGGCGCCGCGCACGCCGTTGAACGAATCGGTCATCTACGAGTTGCACGTGAAGGGCTTCACGCGGTTGTGTCCCGATGTGCCGGAGGAAATCCGCGGCACTTATGCCGGCGTCGGGAGCGCGGGAGGGATTAAATATTTGAAGGATCTCGGCGTGACGGCGGTCGAACTGCTGCCGGTGCACAGTTTCGTGAACGACCGGATATTGGTGGACAAAGGTCTAACGAATTACTGGGGCTACAACTCGATCGGCTTCTTCGCGCCGGAAGCGCGTTATTCGAGCACGGGCGACATGGGCGGGCAGGTCTCGGAGTTCAAAGGCATGGTGCGCAATCTGCACGCGGCGGGGATCGAGGTGATTCTCGATGTGGTCTACAATCACACCGCCGAAGGAAATCGGAACGGGCCCACGCTCAGCTTCCGCGGGATCGATAATCTCGCCTACTACCGGCTGGTGCCGGACGATCCGCGCTACTACATGGATTTCACGGGGACGGGGAACACGTTCAATCTCATGCACCCGCGCACGCTCCAGCTCGTGATGGACAGCCTGCGCTATTGGGTGCTCGAGATGCATGTGGACGGGTTCCGTTTCGATCTCGCATCCACGCTGGCGCGCGATGAGAAGGGGGTGAACAAGGCGCACTCCTTTTTTGAGATCATTCACCAGGACCCGGTGCTCTCGCAGGTGAAGTTAATCGCGGAACCGTGGGATGTGGGCGAGGGCGGATATCAAGTGGGAAATTTTCCGATCCTGTGGGCGGAGTGGAACGGGAAATATCGCGACGCGGTGCGCAGTTTCTGGAAAGGCGACGAGGGAAAAATCGGCGAGCTGGCGTACCGGTTGACGGGCAGTCCAGACCTCTACATGCACAACGGCCGCCGCCCGTATGCGAGCATCAATTTCATCATCGCGCACGATGGTTTCACGCTGAACGATCTCGTCAGCTACAGCGACAAGCACAACGAGGCGAACGGCGAAAACAATCAGGACGGCGACAACAATAACCACTCCTGGAATCACGGCGCGGAAGGACCGACAGACGATCCTGAGATCAACACGCTCCGGCGCCGGCAACGGCGAAATTTGCTCATGACTCTGCTCCTGTCGCAAGGCGTGCCGATGCTCTGCGCGGGCGATGAATTCGCGCGCTCGCAGCAGGGGAACAATAACGCGTATTGCCAGGACAACGAAGTCAGTTGGCTGAATTGGGAGTGGAACGACGAGCAGAAACAACTGCTCGATTTCACGCGAAAGTTGATCGAGTTGCGGCGCGAGCATCCGGTTTTTCGGCGGCCGAAATTTTTCCAGGGCCGGCGGATTCGCGGCTCCGAGATCAAGGATGTGATGTGGTTCAATCCGGGCGGGAACGAGATGAGCGACGAGGAATGGTCTTCGCCCTTCGTGCGCTGCCTCGCCATGCTCCTGAGCGGCGACACGATCGACGTGCTCAGTTTTGAAGGCGAACCGATTCGCGATCAGACTTTCCTGCTTTTGATCAACGCGCATCACGAGACGATTCCCTTTGTTCTGCCCGGCGAGAAGGATCTGGAATGGCGGCTCATGGTCGACACCGCGGACGAGAATGGTTTCAGCGAGAACGGCGAGAAGTACGCTTCGGGCGATGATTTTGAAGTGGAAGGCCGCGCGATGAAGCTATTGTGTCTCACGACCGGATCGCAGGCGAAAGCGCGGCACGAATCGTGGAAAAAACGGCAGGTGGAAATTCCGCATGAGGAACGACCGGAGACGGCCGAGCCCGCCTCGGAGCCAGCTGACCGCATGCCGAAAATCAAAACCGATCGACCGGAGGATAGCCCATGACACCAACCTCACTTCTTATCGTGACCGACCGCGGCAGCCTGAAAGCGTACAAGGTGCGCGAGACGCCGAACCGCGGCGCCGCCCTCACTCTGACGCAGGCCTTCGACACGACCGACGCGCACGGGCGTTATCAGGACAAACTGACGGATCAGGCCGGCCGGTTTCCGACTGGAAAGTCGGGCGGCGGAACGGCGGAGCGGCAGGGAATCGAAACCGAGAACGACAAACGAATCGTGCGCCAGCTCGCGGACAACATCGCGGCCACCGTAAAGCGCGACGGGATGGACGGCTGGTCGTTCGCCGCGCCCGCGTCCATTCATTCGGCGGTGGTGGAATTGCTTCCAGCCGAGGTGCGCGCCTGTCTGGTCGAGCACGTGAAATCCGATCTGGTCAGCATCGAACTCGCAGACTTGCCGAAGCATTTTCGCTCGCTGCAAGCGCTCTGATAAGAACGACGCGGGACGCGCGCCGCTTGACACGAAGATTTGCTGATCGGACTTCATTAGCATGCAATTGCCTCTTGAAGTAACTTATCGCGGCGTGGAGAAGTCCGCGGAGATCGAACGCATGGTCGCGGAAATGGCCGGTCGGCTCGACAAGTTTTGCGATCATATCAACCGCTGTGATGTTGCGATCGAGCAACCGAATCACGGGCACAAAAAAGGGAATCCGTATCGCGTCCGCATCGACGTGACGGTGGCGGGCGGGCACGAACTTGTGTCCGACGAGAGGCAGACAGCCGACAATTCATTCGAGCCGCTGAGCAAAGCGGTGCATGACGCCTTCAAGACGATGGAACGTCAGTTGCGGCATCTGGTGGAAAAGCAGCGCGGCGAATAACGCTTCGGACGACCTCTGGCGCGCCGTTCAAGCCGCGGAAGATCCGCGGACTGACATCGCGACCCGCTTTGTGTAAGCGTGCTGTGTTTTGTCCCGCACGTAACCGATCCCCTCATAGAAGGGATGCGATTCCAGCCGAGCCACATTGGAACGAACGAAAATCGTCTGTTGCCCGTGCGCCGCAGCCCAAGTTTCTGCCGCGCTGACGAGGGCCCGGCCGACACCGATCCTCCGCGCGGCCGACGCGACGACCAGGCCGACAATCTCAACCTTTTCGCCCACCGCGAGGAGCAGACGCTGCTCGGCCCGCGAGCGATTTCCTCTTCGGAGGTCGGGTAGCCAAGCCCCGTCGCGAGACGCGCGATGTTCGGGGCGTCTTCGGGATAAATGCTTCCTTCCTCACTAACCGATGTTGCACTTCAAAGTTGAGCCTAGGCGCTTTGGTGCTACAGATCGCGCTCTCCCGTCTTCAGTCGCGCTGTGATCTGCTTTTCTAGGGCTTTGAACTGGCGAAGCAAGTCTCCGCTCGTCTTGCGGAGCGGATGATCCTCTCTGGCGTAATGGTAGAGCACGAGATCAAAATGACTGAGGCTTTGGCCCGCGCGTTCCAGAGCCTGCCGCAGCGCAGCACGGTTGGCGGGAAATGTTAGATAGCGTTTTGTCGGCATAAGGGACTATGTGGCGCGGTCAACGAGCGCTGTCACTTGCGAATCCCAGCGGGATCGGAAACGCGATTGGTGGTGTGCACCTTGCCGAACGCACCCCACGAAACAGTGTGATCGAACAGGGTCGTCGTGGAGAACAGCAAATTGTTATTGTACGAGATCAGGCTTGCCATGCTCGCTGCTGTCATCGTGGTCGACGAGGGGGCGAGTGCAGCGGTGTTTTTAATGGCCTGAAGGTGAGCGGCCTGATCGGGATTTGTCGCGAGCATCAGCAACGTGAGCCCGCCGACTGCACCTGCTATCCATTTCTGCTGTGCGTTCATTCGAGAGTGTGCGTTATCGTCTAACGAGACGGAGCTGAGCGACCGCCACCGAGGGCGAGCGTCGCTTCGGCTGAAACTGTTTTAGTCATCTGAAATGTGGGCGCGCAACGGGTGGCGGTTCGCTCGAGCGAGAGGCTGTGTGAAAAGTCCGCACGACCCTCAAAATCGGTCAAAAAAGACCATCGAAACACCCTCAGAGAAAATAAAAACGATTTATAGGTCATCCTCGTGCGTTCGCTTTTTGGGCTGCAGACTTATTACACAGCCTCGCGATGGTTAGGCGTTCCCGCTGTAGCTCATGGAGTAGCTTCTGGTGCTGAATGACCCCGCTCCGCTGGAGTGCGTGCCTTTCCGACGAATTTCACCCTGAGTTCGTTTCTGCTGGGACGATAAAGCTTTGGTGTGTTTGGTGCTGGCGTGGGTGAAACCGGATACTCCTCTGTGAAAATCTTCACCGCTTCTACTCGCCAGACGTCGTCGCCGATAAAAACGGTTTCGCCAACTTGTATGCCGCGACTGGCATGGATAAAAGCTATCACCTGGTCGCGATCAGTATCGACGACTGCGTACAGATTCGCGCGATAATCTCGCTGGCCTATATC
>JBGTJY010000967.1:0-1524 GCA_041744855.1 Candidatus Hydrogenedentales bacterium | reverse complement strand
ACGACCTCATCAACGTGGTCGAGTACCTGATGACGCTGAAAGCGGCGAAGAAGTTCGACCAACCGGCGGCGACGCCGTAGGGACGCGCGGCGAAGAATGAGCCGTTTAGCCGCAATGCCGTCCATCATTAGCCGGAGGGCGCTAGCCCGAATTATTCATTCCTCGGGAACTAAAACGGCCTCCGGTGAGTCGTAAGTGTGTTGTTTCATCACGTTACGACTGCACTGGAGGCCGACGATGAGTTTACAGGGTGCGTGGACGGAATGCTTGGAATTTCACCCCCGAATTCGGGTCGAAGTCGAGAACACCGCGGGCCGGTTGTCGAGCGATGCCGGACTGCTGGTGATCCGCGAATTCGACGAGCGCGTCGGTCTCACCGCGCAGTTCGCGGCCTGCCTCAACGACCGCCGCGCCCCCGACGCCGTGCATTTGCAGCACCCGCTGCTGTCGATGGTTCGCCAACGCGTGTACGGCATCATCGCGGGCTACGAGGATCAGAACGATCACGACACGCTGCGGTACGATCCGATCTTTCAACTCGCCTGCGGCAACCGCGTGCCGGGAGACGGTGCCGAAACCGCCTCGCAGCCCACGCTGTCGCGGTTCGAGAACGCGGTCGACGTGCCCTCGCTGTTCAAGTTGCGGGCGCGGCAGGTGTCGCAGTTTCTGGACTCGTTCGACGCTCCGCCGACGCGGCTCACGTTCGACCTCGACGGCTTCGACGACCCCGCGCACGGAGAGCAGCAACTCACGCTGTTCCACGGCCACTACGACCAGCGCCAGTACTTTCCGTTGATCGTCACGAACGCGGAAACGAATTTGATCGTGATGACCTGCCTGCGGCACGGCACGGCGCACGCCGCGTTGGGGGCCGACGGCGATCTGGAATATCTCGTCGCGCAACTCCGCGCGCGGTGGCCGGACGTGGACATCGAAGTCCGCGGCGACAGCGGCTTCGGCGTGCCGTCGATGTACGAAGTCTGCGAGCGGTTGGACGTGTGGTACACGTTCGGATTCACGATGTATCCCACGTTGAAACGCGAAAGCGAGGAACTGCTCGCGGAGGCCGTGCGGCAGTACGAAGCGACGGGGGAGAAGCGCGAGAAGCAGCGGCTGTTTATGGCGACGTGGTACGCGGCCGGCAGTTGGGACCGCGCGCGGTGCGTGGTCATCAAGGCGGAGTGTCACGCGGGCGGCACGAACCGACGGGCCGTGGTGACCAACCGCACGGGGGCCGCGATCGTTCCGCAAGGCGCGTACGACGAGTACGTGCAGCGCGGCGAAAGCGAGAATCGGAACAAGGAACTGAAGGTCGATTTGAACGGCGACCGATTGAGCGATCATCGCTTCATGGCGAACATGTTTCGGCTGTTCCTGCATGCGTTGGCGTTGAACCTCATGATCCGGCTGCGCAACGAATTGCCCGAGCCGGGCCCGGAAGCGTACCGCCGTCCGGCTCCGGTGCCGGTCGCGCAGCGCGGCACTCCGCCGGACGGCTCGGAGCTTCGCCGCGCGCAACCGGCG
>JBGTJY010000966.1:0-8063 GCA_041744855.1 Candidatus Hydrogenedentales bacterium | reverse complement strand
GCGTCGGAGAGCAGCAAGATCGCCGCGGCGCTGAGATCGTCGGGCCTTCCGGCGCGGCCCCCATCGAGCCGCTGCTTGCCGCGGACGTAGCGCATGATCGTCTCGTTGTGCAATGCACGCTGCGCCATCGGCGTGTCGATAAGTCCGGGCGCGATCGCGTTCACCCGAATGTTGTCGCGCGCATAACGCGCCGCCGCCCACTTTGTGAAAGTTTGTACCGCGCCCTTCGCGGTCGAGTACGCGCACGTGCCGAAATGTTCGGGCGAGGTCGTGTTTGCGAGGATGGAGGAGAGGTTAAGGATCGCGCCGCCCTTGCCAATTTCGAGAAACGCGCGCACCGCCGCGCGGTTCGAATAGAAAACCGTATTCAGGTTCAAGCGAAGCGTCTCGTCCCACGCGGCATCGCCGAGTTCATGCAGCGGACCATCGCCGAATGGTCGCCCGCTGCCGCCCGCGACGTGATACAACGCGTCGAATCCGCCGAATGCGTCGCGTGCGGCTTGGATTGCACCCTCCGCGGTCTTCGGGTCACGCGCGTCGGCCTCGATGACACGGACGCTTGGTCCATCCATCTTTTCACTTGAAGGCAATCCGACGGCGACGACCGAAGCGCCCGCGTCGACGAACGCACGCACCGCCGCTGAGCCGATGCCCGATGTGCCGCCGATCACGACGATCGATTTGGCCTCGAGTGCGCGATCGTTCACGGAGTGGATGTTCCTAATTTCGCGCGCGCGGCCGCTAAGTTCCGCGCGGCCTTTGCGTAATTCGGATTCAACTCCAGTGCCTCCGAGAATGCGTCGATTGCTTCGTCGTATCGCGCCATTTGGAAGTAGCACGCGCCGAGACTATTCCGGATTTCCGCGCTTTTGGGTTCGAGCGCGACCGCGCTTTGAAATTGAACGAGTGCGTCGTCAAAGCGCGCGAGTTGCATCAGCACATTGCCAAAATTCGTGCGGGCCGGCGCGTAGTCTGGATCGATCTCGACCGCCCGCACAAACTGTTCCGCTGCTTCCGTCCAACGTCGCTGCGCGGCGAGTGCATTGCCGTAGTTGATGCGCGCTCGAAGTTCGTCCGGCTCAATGCGCAACGCTTCCTTGTAATGCGCTATCGCTTCGTCCACCCGCCCCAGATCGACCAGCGTTCGGCCCAGATTGTTGTGCACGATGTGGTTGTTGTCGGTGACGGCGACCGCGTGCGTGTAGAGCGTAAGGCCGTCGCGCCAATACTGTGCCTGACGCACGCTCAACGCGGCCGCGGCGAGAACGATCACAGCCGAAATCGTAGCGAGCACGGAGCGAGGGACGCTTCGCTCTCTCGCGAATTCAGCAATCGACCAGACCAACGCGATGAAAAGTCCGATGTGCGGCACGTAGACGTAACGATCCGCCATCGCGTGGCCGCCTACCTGCACGATTTGGCTCGCGGGCACGAGGGTGCCGACGAACCAGAACCAGCCCACGAAAACATATGGACGGCGCCGCACTTGCCAAAGCGCGATCGCGCTGAGCACGACGAGGATGATCGTTGCCACGATCCATTTCGCAGCGGGCAAATCCGCGCCTGGATGCGGATAGAGCATCGTCAGATCGACGGGCCAGAACGTCTTTTCGAGATAGTCCAAATACGACGCGAGCGCATTTTCTGCGCGGACGATCGGCGGATACTGATCCACGGATTTCAGCGCGCCGCCGCGTTGTTGTGTGCCGACGAACACGGCGGACAAGATGGCGACGCAAACGAACAATGGAATTTTCTCGACTAAGTACCGGCGCGCGGTTGTCCTGCACGTGATTCGTTTGAGCGGCCAGTAATCGAGCAACACGAAGACGAATGGTAACGTGACCAGCATCGGCTTCGACACCAATCCCAGCACGAGCAACATTGCGACCAACGCGTATCGCGCGGCGGACGGCGCGTGGACGTAGCGCAGATACGCGGCCATCGCGAGCAGCCAAAACGTGGTACTGAGCACACCCTTGCGCTCGCTGATCCACACGGCGGTCTCGACGTGCAACGGGTGCACGGCGAACAACGCGGCGACCACGAGGCTGCATCCGAACGCGCGCGTCATGGCGAACAACACGCCGTACAGAAGCAAAACGTTTAGCGCGTGCAGCAAGAGGCTTGTCGCGTGATGTCCCGCCGGATTCATGCCGAAAAGCTCGATATCGAGCATGTGCGAGAACCACGTGACCGGGAACCAGTTTGCGAAATATTGAAAGGATGTCAACGCCCATCGGAGACTTTCGAATGTGATTCCGTCGCGAATGTGTGGGTTGTCGGTGACGGTTTCCGGGTCGTCGTATCCGACAAAATCGAAGGTGAGCGCCTGGCCGAATACGGCCGCCGTTAAGACGACGAGTAGTGCGCACGCGAGCAGGTGGCGGCGCGCAGTGTTCGCCTGCGAGTGAGCATCCGAATTCACGCGCGGGAGTATACCGAAGTCATCTTCGACGCCACGGTGGGGAGGAGACAGTTGTGTAGGTGCCCGAGAATGCCGCGTCCGCTTTCTGTGCAGTCTCGTGCAAAGCCTTTCCACGACAACGCTATTGACTTTCCTGTTTTCTGGTGAGAAAATACTCGTCAAGAAAAGGAGACCGTCATCATGGCCAACGATCTGGGTACGTCCGCTTCCGGAGCGGATGACAGCGGCAAAAAACGGAAGCGCGAGTTAGGGAGCGGGTCGACTGGGCGAAAAAACAAAGTCGGCGGCGGAAGACCAAAAGCAGACCCTGAAGGCAAAGAGCTTCATTCGAGCGGGGTATCGTTTACCGAGCGACAAATTGACTGGCTCTGGGATACGACTCACGCAATCCGTAAGCGCTGCAGAAAGACATTGGCAAACACACAGATTGTCCGCGCGATGATCGATGCTTTCATTGATGCCAAAGTCGATCTCACGGTAGCAGAGAACGAAGACGATATCCGGCGGATTCTGAAAGCAAAATTTAAGTAAGACTCGCCCGGGACCCAGCGACAGTAAGACGTCAGTCCCGATCAACGGCGGACACGCGAAAGCGCACCAAGCCGAGCTCGTGACCAGCAGCGACAGCAGTTATGGTTGCAAGAAAATCGAACCTCGCGATGATGGGAGTTTGGCGGGTCGTGCGTCAACTACTCGCGTTGACGAGTATTGAGGCTTAGCTCATACTGCGGACCACACCCGCGCCGCGAAACAGTAGCCACCAGATATGTTCGAGCCACGCCGAAAGACGGTCGAAGGTGACGACTTTCGCCGGCGCAAGCGTGCGTTCCCACTCCCGCGCGAGCGCGCCGCTGTCGCAGCCCGTGATGTACACGAACTGCAAATCTTCGTTCGCTCCGCGCGGGGCGGCGTTCGCGGGGCGAATTCTTAGCTTTGATGTATACAGCCCTTCCTCCGTGCCATGCGAAAGCACGAACACGAATGTGCCGGATGCGAACGCCTTGGCGAGGCCTTTTCGCGTGAGCGGTTCCACCACCACGGAGTCGCGGCCCCACTTCGCGGTGGATTGCAACGCGATCGGATAAAAGCCGAGATCGAAGATCCAATGCGGCACGAAGCCCATGTCGTCATAGAGCATGTAGGCCTTCGCCGGCGTGCCGCCCTCGCGCGTCAGACTTTTCGCGTGCGCGGTGGCCGCGGCCGTAAGCGCCACGGTCGCGATGAAGAGCACGCAGCCGATTCCCGACGCCGTCATCGCCCAAGGTCGGCGGACGAGACGTCCCAACAACGGCACGGCGCCCCAGGAACCCCGCAACGCCCAGAACACGGAAAAAGCCCAGAACACGAGCCAACAGAGAAACCCGCGGCGCACCGTCGCGAGCAGCGTCGGCTCAAGCCAGGTGTCCTCGTACCAATCGCGGCGATAGACGAGCACGTACGACAGAAACAGCGACACCACGGCATACAGGAGACCGATCGCGAGCAGGCCGAACCACACCGCCAGCGCCTGCGCGTAGTGATGCTCGCGATACGGCCGGCCCCGGCGCGTCCACGCCAGCAACGGCGCGATGCCGCAATAGTAAGCCGCCGCGACGAGTCGATCCGCCCACGAGACGGGTCCGTGCTCGAGCGATGGCGCGGGTTCAGCAGGTACGTTCATGGTCGCGATTCTAGAAGGATCGTTGTGCAGCATCCAAGGGCGGGTCTAGGATATCGAATCGAGTCCCGGGGCAGTTTGTAGTCGCACAGTCATTCTGAGCGCCAGCGAAGAATCGCGTTGGTGCAAAACCCGAGGAAATCGCGCGAATGAGATTCTTCGCTGGCGCTCAGAATGACTGGGGTGGCGCTTAGAATGACTTCGCTGGCGCTCAGAATGAACTTCGCTCGCGCTCGGAATGACTGGCCTGAGGTATTGGGGTAGCTTCTAATCGTAGACGCGCCGAAATGCGTTCAAGCGAATCGTGAACGCTTCGCGAATCATTCGCGCGGAATCGAAGAGTGCGTGGACCCGTGTGTCCGGCGAGTTGAGCCAGCGCACGGGTACCTGCACGACCTTGAGCTTGTGGCGCTTGGCGATGTACAGGCATTCGCAATCCGCGCCGAAACCTTCCATGCGTTGACGCGGGAAAATAATCTCGCAGGTCTCGGCGGTGAATGCCTTGAATCCGCACTGCGTGTCGGGAAAATCGGTGAGGCCCAGCGTGCGCAACATCACGTTATAGACGCGCCCCATGTTTTGACGATACCGCGGCTGGCGCACGGCGACATCGGATTCAGGCAGCGCGCGCGATCCGATCACTACCGCCGCGCCGCGATCGAATTCGGGCCAGAATTTTTCGATCTCCGTGATGGGCGTCGATCCATCCGCGTCCGAAACGAGGCGAATCGCGCCCGTTGCTTCGGTCATGCCCAGTTTTGTGGCGTAGCCTTTGCCGCGGTTGCTTGGATACCCGAGCACACGCACATCGGGAAAAGTCTCGCGCACGATTTCCGCCGTGGAATCGGTACTCCCATCGTCAACGACGATGATTTCGCTTGCATGCGACAGTCCGCCAAGATAAGTCTGAAACGATTCGAGCGTTGCGCCGATGCGGCGCGACTCGTTGAAACAAGGAAGGACGATCGAAAGGCGGGGCCGAGTCGGGAGCATTTAATAAGCGGGCGGCATCTAATGAGTCGGCAGCATCTAATGAGTGGGCCGGAATCTAAACCGCGCCGCCGGATTTGAGCGCCTGAATTTCGTCGTTCGAGAAGCCCCATTCGGCCAACACGGCATCGGTGTGAGCACCCGCTTTCGGCGGCGGCGCGGGGGCGTTGCTGGGCGTGCGGCTGAATCGCGGGGCGGGCGCGGGCTGGGTGACGCCGTCGATTTGGATGAACGTGTTGCGCGCCTTGTTGTGCGCGTGCTGGGGTGCTTCGTCAAAATTCAGCACGGGCGCGAAACATACATCGCTGCCTTCCATGATCGCGCACCACTCGTCGCGCGTTTTCGTCTTGATGGCGGCGGCAACTTCTGATTTGAGCGCAGGCCACTCCGCTTTGTTCATTTGGTGATCGAACGACGCATCATCGAGACCGACTTTCTCGCGCAAGAGCGCGTAGAACTGCGGCTCGATCGAGCCAATCGCGATCCACTTTCCGTCCGCGCATTCGTAGGTATCGTAAAAATGCGCGCCGCCGTCCAGCAGATTCGTGCCTTTGTCGTTCGACCACACGCCGGAGCCATGCAGGCCGTAGATGATCGCCATGAGCGCCGCGGACCCGTCGGTCATCGCCGCGTCGACGACTTGGCCTTTGCCCGATCGCTGCGTTTCCAGCAACGCCGCGCAGATGCCCAGCGCGAGCAGCATGCCGCCGCCGCCGAAATCGCCGACGAGATTCAGCGGTGGCACCGGCGTTGCGCCGGGACGTCCAATCGCGTGGAGCGCGCCGCTGAGCGCGATGTAGTTAATGTCGTGACCGGCGGCCTGTGCGAGCGGACCCTCCTGCCCCCAGCCCGTCATGCGGCCGTAGACGAGACGCGGATTGCGCGCGTGACAGACCTCCGGTCCCAAGCCTAAGCGTTCCATCACTCCCGGACGAAATCCTTCGATCAGCGCGTCGGCTTTTTCGATGAGCCGTAACACGACGCCGACGCCGTCGGCATTTTTGAGATCGACCGCGATCGAACGTCGGCCGCGATTGAGTATATCGAAGCGCGTGCCCGCGCCTGCGTTGGCTTTCCGGTCGACGCGCACAACGTCCGCGCCGAGATCGGCCAGCATCATCGCGCAGAAAGGCCCGGGACCGATCCCCGCAATCTCGACGATCTTGAATCCGCGTAGCGGTCCCATGGTCGCTCCTCGCCGGAACACATTCCAATACCTTTGGCCGGTCATTCTGAGCGCCAGCGAAGAATCACGATCGTGCGACTCCGCCTGGGGGTTATTCGTGCGGTGATTCTTCGCTGGCGCTCAGAATGACTGATTGTGAAGTTTCAGGATAGCTTCAAGTTGCTTCTAGAAAGAGCGCATGGTAACCGCGTCGTGGCGGTTGATCAATTCGAGGTGATTGTTTTACGCACGGGCGCCGCATTCCGGCGCTTCAAAAGGAAAAACAGTGGCGCCGCGAACAACGCGAGAAAATTGAGTGCGGCGTTCTCGACTGGGATCGTGCTCGCCGGTGTAGCCTTCGCTGCCGGCGCCGCGCGTTCGCCGGAGGCCGGGCCGCCGTAGTTGCTCTCGCAGAGTTCGCGTTCGCGGGCGCGGACCCAATAGCGAACGGTCACGGCCTCCACCGCGCAGCCGAATGCGTCCGCCGTCATCGCGCGGGGCGCGGACGAGTCGAGAAACTCGGTCGCTGAAATCCAGTCCGTAATCGGCGCGGCCTCTTCGGGGCTTGTGGCATTGCCCGGGCCGCGGAACACGCGATATTCCGCGGCGCCATCGACGGCGTTCCAGGAGAGGAATACGCCATCGCTACGATTCGACGACGCGTTGAGATTGCCCGGCGTGTCCAGCGTAGTGCAGCTTAGATCGATCCCGCCATCGTGCGCGATCACGACGATATTCGTGATGTCCGGCCCCGGCGTCGTGGCGGAACTATCTGCAGCGACGAGCGGCACCACTCCCGACACGCCCCCATCGAGCACCTCAAACTCGATGACGAACAGCGTGCCGTCGCCGATGACAACTTGATCGAATCCGAACGCAATCAGTGAGAGGGACGCGAGCGATTCACCTTCTCCGTCGTCGAGGAAGGTCTCGAGAATTTTGTCTTCGGGTACAGACTCGCCCAGCCGCGCCGAGCGGTATTCAAGAAGTGTATCGTCGAACTCGATAAACAAGATCACAATGGAGGGAAGCGAGGCGCCGGATTCAATCGTGACCGGAACTTCGACAATGTCTCCAACCATGGTGCCGGCCGGGGCAGATCCGATTTGCAAGGTCAAGCTTTGTTTTTGCTCCTGCGCAAAGGCGGTCAAACTCATCTGCAAAACGACGATGGCCGCTGCGGCCAACGCCCGCGATCCGCCGATGAAACCTCTCTGAATCATGCTACCTCCAACTGTGGTATGGATCGTGGAATCCATTGCCTGAATCCCACGCCGATTGGTACCAATCGCACGCCAAGTGGTACCAATCGCACGCCAAGTGGTACCATTTTCACAAGTGCGAATACTACTAGGCTCAACAGTTCTTATCTCATGATACAGGTCGCGTGCGCTTCCTGCGGGCTCCAAATTCTCGTCCCGCCTACGGTACAAGGGAGGGCCGGACTCTGTTTCGGCTGCGGCGCTCGAATCGTCATCCCGAAGTCCATCGCCAGCTTCCAGCTCAGCGACCTCCGGTTCGAGAAGGGCACCCGCATCGCCAACCGCTACGTCATCGAAAAACCGATCGGCGAGGGCGGCATGGGGATCGTGTACAAGGCACAAGACACGCTGATCGACGAGGACGTGGCGCTCAAGTTTATGAACCCCCATATGCTGCGCACGCAAAAGGGCCAGCAGATCTTCATCAAAGAAGCGCAGGTTGCGCGCCGGCTGCGTCACGACAATATCGTATCCATGCATGATGTTAGCACGACGACGGAAGGCGTGCTCTATTTATCGATGGAATTCCTGCGGGGCCAGTCGTTGCGGGCATTCTTGCGC
>JBGTJY010000965.1:0-5471 GCA_041744855.1 Candidatus Hydrogenedentales bacterium | reverse complement strand
ACGGGCTGGTTTTGGTTTGTCGGCATCATGTTTCCGCTCAGCGGCCTCATCATCGTCGGCTCGCACAATCGCGCGGATCGATACATGTACATCCCCATCGTCGGCCTCGCGATCATGCTCGCGTGGGGCGCCGCCTCGCTGTCGGCCCAATTGCGAATCCCCGCAAAAGCGCTAACCGCGGCCGCAATCGCGTGCGTCTTCGGTTTCGCCGTCGCGAGCTGGGTTCAGGTCGCGCATTGGCGAGACGAAAAATCGATCGCGCAACACATGGTCGCCGCGCACGACTTCAACCCCATGGGACATTACCTCCTGGCCGAAGCGCTCGAAGCCGAAGCCGATTTCATCGGCGCCGCGGAGTCATACCGTCGAACGATCGAACTTGCCCCGGGCAATCCCTACGCGCACGTCGGGCTAGCCGAAATCTACCTGCGCGCGGGACAAACCCAAGCCGCGGCAACCCTCTTTGCGAAGGCGATCGAACTCCATCCGCGCAGCGTCAGCGCACACGTCGGGCTCGCACTCGTCGAGCGCGATCGCGGCAACACCGCCAATGCGCGCCAACTCCTCGAACGCGCGCTCCAAATCAATCCCAACGACGGCCGCGCGCAACAGAACCTGCGCGAGCTCGGCGAATAGCGCCCCCTGGTACCGCCCCCACTGGTACCGCCGCTTTCCAAGCGGCGCGATCGGCCGATGCCCCCGTCAACTATCATGCGCCGCCTCTCAGTTATCATACGCCGCCTCTCAGTCATTCCTGCGCAGGCAGGAATCTCTCCGCTAGATTAGGCGCGTCGTATCCGTGCGGGAGATTCCTGCCTGCGCAGGAATGACGTGAAAACGACCATCCTTGCGAATCAGCACCCATGCCGAGCCAACACGCGATCGATCCCGCTCAGATAGCTCGACCCAAACAACGTCACATGCACAAGCAACGGATACAAGTTGTAAATGTCCCGCCGCACTTCGAAGAACCCCGCCTCGATACCGCGCAACTCCCCATATCGCGAGAAAAATCCCTCCCCAAAAGTTCCGAACAACGCGATGAACGCCAGCTCAATCTCGGGGTGCCCATAATAAATCGCGGGATCGACAAAACCCGCGATCCGATCACCCTTCGCGAGCACATTCGCGCTCCAAACGTCCCCATGTAGCAACGCCGGCTTCGGCGATTCTTCCAACAATCCATCGACCTTCCCCGCAAACTTCTCGATTCGCGCAAACATCCGCGCATCCAGGTGTTCGCTCGCATACGCCTGACGCGCCATTGCGAGCAGCCGATGCTCCCGAAAAAAGTCGACCCACGAATCGCGCTGCGTGTTCGGCTGATGCAACGACCCAATCAACGTGTCCCGGTCAAGCCCGAATTTCGGCGCCGTCACGCCGTGCAAGTCCGCCAACAATTCCGCTGCGTGCGATTCCGCGCCACGCGAAAAACTGCTCACTCCCTCGACGAACTCCAACACGAGCAGCGCAGCCTCGCAATGCAACACGCCGGGCACGGGCAATTTCGAATGCTCGGCGAGATACCGCAACATATAGCCCTCGATATCGAGCGACGGATTCGCCGCATCGTCGACCTTCACGACCACATCCTTGCCATCGTCGAGCAGCGCCCGATACACCTCGCCAACGCAACCACCCGACAACGGCCGAAGCGATTGCACCCCGCGCCCCAACGCACGCGCCACTCTACTCGCGACGTCGGCTTTCACGGTTTTCGCGGCGCGAGATGATCGCGCTCGATGGCGGCTAGCAATCCTTCCGACGCGCGCTGAACCATCCGGAAAACCTCGGCGAATCCTGCCTGGCCGCCATAAAACGGGTCCGGCACATCGACGCCGTAAAACTCCTCGGCGAAATTGCCAAACAGGTACAACCGATCTTGGCGATCCTTCGGACACTTCCGGCGCAGGTGCGCGAGGTTGTCGCGGTCCATCGCGCAAATATAGTGGAATCGCGTGAAATCCCGCGCCGACACAACCCGCGCCCGCTGCCCGCTGATATCGACGCCATGCCGCAACGCCATCGCCTGCGCGCGAGAATCCGGCGCCTCGCCCGAATGCCAATCGCCCGTACCCGCGGAATCGGCCTCGATGGTTTCGTGCAACCCGCGCGCCCGCACCAAATGCGAAAACACGCCCTCCGCCGTCGGGCTCCGGCAGATGTTCCCCATGCAAACGAACAACACTCGAACTTGAACGGACATGTTTGATTCCGAAAGGAAGGCGCCAGCGGGAATTCTGCCACGTGGACCCGCCGCGCGAAAACTTCCAAAGATAATTTTCGATTACAATCGCCTCAAACCGCTTCGGCGCGAGCCGAGTCCAATCATGCAAATCGGAGCAACAAAATGATCTTCCGTTCCTTTGCGATCGTAGCAACGGTCGCATTGCCCGCTTTCGCGCAATCCCGCATGGATTGGCCCGCCTACGGTCTCGACCCCGGCGGCACGCGTTACGCCCGGCTCGACGACATCAACCGCGCCAACGTGAAAAATCTCGCAGTCGCGTGGACCTACCGCACGGGCGAGAACGTTGACAGCCCTGTCTACAAGGACAAGGCCGCGTTCGAGTGCACGCCCATCGTCGTTGACGGAACGATGTACGTCACGACACCAACTTGCCGCGTGATCGCGCTCGACCCGGAAACCGGCGCCGAGCGCTGGAAATTCGATCCGCAGGTGAAAGCCGGCGTGGGTTTTTCCGAATTCACCAATCGCGGCGTATCCACGTGGGTCGATGCCGAAACCAAGCAACGCCGTATCTTTCTCGGCACGATGGACGCGCGTTTGATCGCGCTCGATGCCGCGACGGGAAAACCGGTGGAGGCGTTCGGTAATGGCGGAACGATCGATCTCAAGGACGGCATCGACACGACCTTCGTAGGACAATATCAAGTCACGTCTCCGCCCGCGATCATCGGCAACATCGTCGTCGTCGGCTCCTCGATGGGCGACAACCGCGCCGTCGAACTTGAATCGGGCGTGGTGCGCGCGTTCGATGCGCGCGATGGCAAACAGCTCTGGTCCTGGGACCCGATTCCACGCAGCGACGACGCGCCCTTCGCCGATACCTGGCAAGGCACAAACGTCCGCAAGAACGGCGCGGCGAACGTCTGGTCGATCATTTCCGCGGACGCCGAGCGCGACCTCATTTTCTTGCCGACGACGTCGCCGAGCCCCGATCATTTCGGCGGCGAACGCATCGGGGCGAATGTCTACGCCAACTCGCTCGTCGCCATGCGCTCGTCCACCGGCGAAGTCGTCTGGCATTTCCAAGTCGTGCACCACGATTTGTGGGACTACGATATTCCCTGTCAGCCGGTGCTCAGCACGATTGCGCGCGACGGCGAGCAAAGTCCCGTTGTGATTCAAGGCACAAAGATGGGTCACGTATTCGTGTTGCACCGCGAGACCGGCGCGCCCATCTTTCCCGTCGAAGAGCGGCCCGTCCCGCAAACCGACATCGCAGGCGAACAAACCTCGCCGACGCAACCATTCCCCACCGGCCCGCCGCCGCTGTTGGACGACCTCGATCGCCCGCTAACGGCATGGGGTCCCGACGCTGATTGGTTCAACGCGGAAATGGCCAAGATGCGTTACGAAGGCCGCTTCACGCCGCCCAGCATCGGCGGCACGCTGCAATTCCCGAGCACCAGCGGCGGGATCAATTGGGGCGGCGTCGCGTTCAACCCGGACACGGGCATTCTCGTCACGAACATGAATCGCGTCGGACTGAAGATTCGATTGATTCCCCGCGACCAATTCGCGGAGCAACGCCGCGCCGGCATCATGCGCGGCGAGACGGCCCCGCAAATGGGCACGGCCTACGCGATGGAACGGCACCTGTTCCGCTTGCCCGGCGGACTCCCCGCCACCCCGCCGCCGTGGGGCGTGTTGGTCGCGGCCGACATCACGAACGGCACGATCAAATGGACGCGGCCGCTCGGCATTTACCCCCAAGCCAGCGGCAACCCGCAATCCTCCGAATGGGGCTCGCCGATGGTCGGCGGCTCGATCATCACCGCGGGCGGGCTCATCTTCGTCTCCGCCACGCTCGACGGCAAGTTCCGCGCGTTCGACGTCGATACCGGCGAAGAGCTCTGGTCCGATCAATTGCCCGCAGGCGGCCAAGCCACGCCAATGACCTATCGAGCAACCGAAGGCGGCAAGCAATTCGTCGTCATTTGCGCCGGCGGCCACGGCAAAATGGGCACGAAGCAAGGCGACTACGTCATGGCCTACGCGCTGCCCAGCGCACCCTAACACGCTTCGCTGGTACCGCCGCTTTTTAAGCGGCGAGTCGGTGCATGCGACAGTTTCCTGGTTTTCGGATATCCTCGTTCCCAGCCCCCAGACTCGTTCCCAAACTTCGACTCTTCGCTACGAAAATACAATCTCGGCAGGCGCCCTCGTGCTCGTTCTTCGTAATCGTAATCGTAATCGACAAAAAGGGCTTACACCGCATTTTCATTCTTTCACGAAGAAGGCCAAGCTTTCATGAGAACTCGTTCTCAAATTTCGACTCTTCTCGTTCCCAAATTTCCATTTGGGAACGCACGTGCACGAAAAGCTCTGCTTGCCTCAACCCCAAGCCCTCGCGCTTGCACTAACTCCACTACAGCTAGAGCCGGTCGACGATTAAGGGAGTCTTTTCAATAACTTACGTCGAAGTTCCGGCGGGCAGGCCGTACTGCAATTGACCCGCCATTCAAGCCTATTTCATACTCCGCGCTTCAAAGAGACAGGAAACGGGAGAAATTCGATGCGACTTGGTGCCCTCGCAATCGCCAGCATTCTATCAACCACAGCTGCGGTCGCCGCAGCGCCGCTGCACGTGTACCTCACATGGCAAGGCGACACAAGCCGCACAATGACGGTCACGTTCCACACCGAAGAACCGCTGACCGGCGCGCAGGTTCGTTTCGACACACAATCGCGCGGCGGACAATCAGCGGCCTACGCCAGTCGCGCTGAAGCCGAGTCGCGCCTGGTCTCTGGCTTACGCAAGCCCCGATACATCCACACCGTCGAACTCACGAAACTCGACCCGGGCACGGCCTATTACTTCATCGCCGGCGCGGAAGGAAACTTCGGACGCGAAATGAAGTTCCGCACCATCCCCGAAGGCGACGCCCCGATCCGGTTCGTCACCGGCGGCGACATGGACGTGGTCCGCGAAGTCCGCGACTTATTGGCCCAGGCGAGCAAGCACGACCCGATGTTCGGCCTCATCGGCGGCGACCTCGCCTACGCAAACGGCGACTTGCGCAACTTCGCCAAATGGGACCGCTGGATTAAAAACTGGTCCGAAACGTTTATCACGCCGGAAGGCTTCATGGTCCCCATGGTCCTCGCCATCGGGAACCATGAAGTCAATGATTTAGAAGGGGACCAAGCACTCCGCGGGCCCTTCTATTTCGGCTATTTTCCCCAGGGGGGCAAGTCGTTTTTATAGCGCAAGTTCGGCGAC
>JBGTJY010000964.1:0-1867 GCA_041744855.1 Candidatus Hydrogenedentales bacterium | reverse complement strand
GACTCGTGGACCTCGCCACGGCGCAGTTCGTGCGGGCCCACGACGACGTGTTGCTCATCGGCCCGCCGGGCCTCGGCAAAACCCATCTGGCGACCGCGATCGCGGTCGGCGCGATCCGCGCCGGCCGGCGGGTCCTGATCCGCAGCACCTTCGATCTGGTCGCCGACTTCGCGGAAGCCGACGCGACCGGCGCGCGCCGTGATCTGGTCCAGCATCTCACGCGCGTCGACCTCCTCGTCCTCGAAGATTTCGGGATGAAGAAACTGGGCTCCACCGCCGCGGAGGATCTCTTGGAAGTCTTCGTCCGTCGACACGAAGCCGCATCGACACTCATTACGACGAATCGACCCACGCAGGACTGGGGCGTCTTCCTCGGCGACGTGCCGGCCGCTACCGCCATCCTCGATCGCTTCTTGGCCCACGCCGAGATCGTGCCGATGACCGGCAAGAGCTACCGACTGCGGCAACGCGCCAGCGCGCCGCCCGACGCGTGACGGCCCATGGACGCTGGCGGAGCCGTGGACGCACAGAACGCGCCCACCGCTCCTTGGAAAACCACAGAGCGGTTTTCCACAAGCGCCCACAGGCATCATTGTTTTTGGGAAAGTACTGAAGACACGAAGGCCCGCGCTTGCGCGCGGATGAGGAGTCAGACAATACTCAGACCGCCTACCGCGTGGCCGCTTTTCAAACGTTCCTCAGTGGCCGCTTTTAGACGTTCGGTGACACGATATTCAGGCTATGGAACCGGATGTTTGGGAACATCAGCTCATGGATCGAATAATCGATGTGTCGAGTTTAACTCTCGAGCAGGATGCGACTTTACGTGTGATTGCATCCGGTCGGTCCGTTCTGAACTCCACGTTCAACGGCGTGAGCCCCCCGAATGCCCTCTGGGCCAATATTTACCTCCAACACTCGTTCCAGGGACAATTTGCGATTACATCCGTGTCCGATCGGGTAGGTAATGCACCAAAGGTATTGGGTGAAGTGAAGACAGGAACCGTAACGGACAAGTTTATCGGTGTTGCGGCGCCAGGAATTGCCACGCGAGGACGGTGGCAAATGCGCGTCAACTACACTCCGGCCGATGCGCAGATCGCGGAGATCAATGACATCCGAGTTTTCCTTGTTGGGCCAGGACTAAACGACGAGGAACTTGCGTTTTCTGCGTCGATTCCGAGACCCGGCCAACTGGATCTGACCAACGTCGGGTTTGCTGCTGACGTCCGTCCCGCATATCTGTTGAAAGGCCGGCGAGCACGTATCGTCGTCGAAATCGATGCGACCGCCCCCGGCGAGCAGCAAACGACAGTTCGCGGCGAACTTGGTCTCGGAAGCCATGCGGGAGCGTGGAACTTGTTCACTTTGTACGATGCCGATTCAATTCCGGGCTCCTTACGTTACCCGACGAGTATCAATCATTCCTGGGGGACGCCCGATGCCTATCGGTTCCTTGAACAGAATCCTGACCTTGTTTTCAATGATCTGTCACTGGAACATGGTGGCTTTACGCCCGATCACCCCAGATCGCACAGGAAGGGAAAATCGATTGATGTCCGCTATTTCGGTCCCGGCGGCAACAGCAATTCTCTTAATGGCGCGCTGGGTGAAGATGATCAGGGAACAGCGCGTCGAAACATGTTACTGCTTGCCCAAGGCGGTCAAGACCCTATCGCGAGAATCAACGCGCGTCGCGAGATGATCCAGTGGATCCGCATGAACAGGCAGCGAATGGATCAAATTCTGGCTGATCCGCGAGTCGAGGTTGTCCACATCGGAAACGCCGAGTGGAACACGCGCTCACTTCTGCTGGGCGAGTTCCCCAACGGTACGCAAATTCTCGACCCAGACCAACAAAACGCGC
>JBGTJY010000963.1:0-1684 GCA_041744855.1 Candidatus Hydrogenedentales bacterium | reverse complement strand
GAGCGGATGTACAAGGAGCAGAAGGACGACTCCGGCGGCTTCGGCCAGCACAACAGCATCGCCATCTTCGGCACGCCCGGCGCGGGGCAGAGCGAGTTCGTACTCACCGGTCGGCACATGACCTTGCGCTGCGACGGCGACACGACCGAGCACGTGGCGTTCGGCGGCCCCATCTTCTACGGCCACGCCGCCCAGGGGTTTGACGAAAAGCCCGATCACCCGGGCAACGTTTTCTGGTCGCAGGCAGTCGAGGCCAACAGGTTGTTCGAGGCGCTCGACGAGAAGCAGCGAAAGCTGGCGCTCGTGGAGCTATCGCCGTATGAAGGCGACGTCGAGTTCCGCGGCAAGAGCGGTAAGTTCGAAGGCGTTCCCGTGACCGAACTGTCCGCCGATCAGAAGGCCCGCGTGCAGGAAGTGCTGCGGACGCTAATCGAACCGTATCGGCAAAGCGACCGCGACGAAGTCGTGGCGTGCCTGAAGACGCAAGGCGGTCTGGATGCCTGCCATTTGGCGTTTTACCAGGACGAAGACATTGGCAAAGACGGCGTGTGGGACAACTGGCGCCTGGAGGGTCCGAGCTTCGTGTGGCACTACCGCGGGGCGCCGCACGTGCACGTGTGGGTCAACGTGGCGGACGATCCGTCGGTGAAGCTGAACGCGTGAGGCAAGGCCACATTTGGCGCGCTATGGCCGGCATCGTCGGAGCCAATATCCAGGTCGGCGCGCTGCGTGTGCCACGGCGACGATCTGGAGTTCGTCCGCGTCGACGGCGAAGTGAATGACGTATTTGAATCGACGGACAATGGCAAATCGCAAGTCGATATCATCGGTTGCAAACTCGCTCTTGCCGAACCGAAGCGGGTTCTGCTCGATCTGAGTTAGCATCCCATCGACTGCCCGCCAGAATTCGTCGCCGAGTCCTACGCGCTGGGAGTCGAACCACAGCGCTGCCTCGGAAATCTCATCGATCGCCGGGGAGAGGACGCGGACAGTCACTTGGATCGTCCGTCGGCGAGGCGTGTTTGAATAATCGCACGGGCGTCGTCCAAGCCGACGCTCGCCACCTCGCCTCGACGGTAGGCCTCGATGCGCTGGCGGAGTTCCGCCCCGAACGCTTCGTCGGTAATTTCGTCGCCGGGCAGATCGAGACTTTGTAGTAACTGAAGCGCCAGATCGGCGCGCTCCGCCGCGGGCAGAGAGAGTGCGGTCTCAAGGAACTGATCGGGCGCCATGCTCATGGGATTCATTATCGCCGTCGGGATTGCCGGCGGCAACATCTGGGGATAAACGGCCGGAACTAGCCCTGGGCGTCGATCACCCCAAGCATCTCTCGCCGGATCTGCTCCAGTCGTTCGCTGTCTTCGGCCTTTCCCCCGCCGCGATTGGTGACGTAGAAGACGTCGACCACCTGGTCGAGTTTAGTGCTGATCTTGGCTTGCCAGATCGTCAGCTCCAGATCGTGCAGCTTACGGGCCAGGGCATACAGCAGCCCCGTGCGATCGAACGTGAAGACTTCGACGACCGTGGCGTCGCCGCTGGCCTCGTTGTCGATTCGCACGTCATTGGGCATGGCC
Organism: Candidatus Hydrogenedentales bacterium; assembly: GCA_041744855.1. Classification (GTDB taxonomy): domain Bacteria; phylum Hydrogenedentota; class Hydrogenedentia; order Hydrogenedentales; genus JBGTJY01. The sequence goes on along the minus strand of JBGTJY010000963.1, from coordinate 110 downwards.
GTCAGCTTCATCGACGCTTCGGCGTGGTCCTGCCCCCACACGCGGCGGAACTTGGGCGGCTCCGCCGAGTCGACGGAGGCCACGAGTTGCCGCGAGACTTCGTCCAATCG
>JBGTJY010000962.1:0-2420 GCA_041744855.1 Candidatus Hydrogenedentales bacterium | reverse complement strand
GGCGACGACTTCGCCCTGCGTTTCCGCGGCGAAGGCTCGGCGTTGACCCATCGACGCGCCTGCGAGCACGGCGGCAACGTACGCGCCGCAGCCGAGCGAATGGGCTAAAAATTCGCGGCGGCTTGAAAGACTATATTGATGAGTGCAAGTCGGTTTGTGCGGCAGCATGGTCGAACTCCTCAGTTGAAATAAGTCGGATCAAAGGTTAGCGCGCGCGGTGCGCAATTGCACTGATCTCCACGCGAAAGCCGAAAACGAGGTCCACGCCGCCCACGCACGCGCGCGCGGGGAACGGGCCATCGAAAAATTCCGCATAGGCGGCGTTCATCTCGTGGTAGTCCTCGATGTCGTGGAGATAGACCGTCACGTTCACCACATCGGCCCACGTGTAACCGTTCTCCTTCAGCCCAGCCTCGAGGTTGCGCATCGTCTGGCGCGTTTCGGCCGCGACGGAATCTTTCACGTCCGTGCCGTCGGGCGCTCGGCCGATCTGGCCGCTGAGGTAGAGCGTGTCGCCGGCGGAGCGCGCGGCGCTGAATGGCAACTGGCCCGTGGGTACGGAGCGTTGCGCCCACACGGCGCATGCAATCGCAAGTGACGCCGCCAGGATGATTCGTTTCATGATTTTTCCCTCCTCGCCGATCCGCGAATGGAACGCGCAAGCGGCTATTATACGAACGTGATCGACAATCCGATAGATACGCTCGTTGTGCTCGGGCCGACGGCTTCGGGCAAGACGTCCCTCGGTGTGCATCTGGCGCGCGAGTTTGACGGCGAAATTCTGTCCGCCGATTCACGCCAGGTCTATCGCGGGCTCGATATCGGGTCCGGAAAAGACCTGGACGAATACAGCGCGGGCGGAGCGCCGGTGCGACATCACTTGATCGATATCGTCGATCTCGATCGTGAGTTTAGCGTGTACGATTTCCAGCAGGCGTGCTACGCGGCGGTCCAGGACGTGCGCGCGCGCGGTGGGTTGCCGATTATCGTCGGCGGGACGGGCCTCTATCTCGACGCGGCGATTTCGGACTATGCAATGACAGCGGCGCCGGAGAACGCGGAATTGCGCGCCGAACTTGCTCCACAGTCCGATGCGGAATTGCTGGCGCGGCTGCGGACGTTGCGTCCGAAACTGCACAACACGACGGATATCCTCGATCGCGAGCGCCTGATACGCGCGATCGAAGTCGCGACAGCCGACGCTGCTGCGCCCGCTGTGTTGTCGCCGGTGGAATCGCCGTTGGTACTTGGAATGCAGTGGGACCGCGCGGTCCTGCACCAACGCATCGAGACACGGCTACGGCATCGGCTCGAGCATGGAATGATTGAGGAAGTCGAGGAGCTGATTGCGCGGGGGATTTCCAAGGAACGACTCCGCTTGCTGGGGCTTGAGTATCGTTTCGTGACGGATTTCCTCGACGGACAGATCCGAAATCGAAACGATTTGCGACAGAAGTTGCGGGCAGCGATCGTGAATTTCGCGAAGCGGCAGGAGACTTGGTTTCGGCGGATGGAGCGGCGCGGAACGGTTATCCATTGGATTCCGAACGCGGACAAAGCCCGCGCATCTGCGGTCGTTGCGCAGAGTCTTCGTCCCGCGGCGAGACTATGAATTCCCCGGCGAGACTATGAATTCCGTCGCGCGCTATTTGTCGCGACGCGCGGAACTTGTGCGGCGGCCATTCGTGTCGGGCAACGTCGATGGCGTGCGTCACACAATCGTTATTCCTGCACTTCGCGAGTTTGAAAATCTCCCCGCGACGATCGCCAGCCTTGCGAAGAACGAGGGAGATATCCGGTCGACGCTCATGATCGTCGTCGTGAACAACCGCGTGAATTGCACGGAGGAGACGCGCGAAAACAATCGCGCGACGTTGGAGTGGCTCGAGCGTGCCATGCGCGAATACGACGCGCCGAGGATCGCGTATGTTGACGCTTCCTCGGTTGGGAATGAGCTTGGACAGAAAGAAGGCGTGGGAAGTGCGCGGAAAATCGGGATGGATTGGGCGCTGGAAGTGTTGCGGCGCAGCGAAGCGCCTGGCGGCTTAATCGCTTGCTTGGACGCAGACACAACGGTTGACGCCGGGTATATTGTCGCGCTCACGGCTCACTTCAATGCGCCCGACGCGTGGGGCGCTGTGTTGCCGTTTGCGCACCCATTGCCGGAGAACGATGAGCGCGCGCGCGGGGCGATAGTTTGGTACGAGACATACCTGCGCTACTGGGTGCTCGCGCTGCGATATGCGCGTTCGCCGTATGCGTATCACAGCGTCGGGTCTGCGATGGCGTGTTCCCCGGCGGCATATGTCGCGGTGTCCGGCATGAACCGGCGAAACGCGGGCGAGGACTTCTACTTCCTGCAGGAACTCGCGAAAACGGGGCATGTGGATTGTATTCGCGGCACGACGGTCCATCCCTCC
>JBGTJY010000961.1:0-1571 GCA_041744855.1 Candidatus Hydrogenedentales bacterium | reverse complement strand
GGTCGGGTGTCTGATTTTCAACGATCCGGGCGACGATGGTTTCGCGGAAGGCGATGGGTATCCGGACGGCGCGTTCAAACATGACACGGCGGTGCAGCGCGGGTCGGTCGTCGATCTGCCGATGCGACCTGGCGATCCGTTGACGCCGAACCGCGGCGCGACAGAACGGGCGAAGCGGCTGGACGTGGAGGAAGCGGAGACGCTGACGAAGATTCCGGTGTTGCCGATTTCATATGCAACCGCGCGACAGTTATTCGATGCGATGGGCGGTCCGGTTGCGCCGGCGAGCTGGCGCGGCGGAATGCCGTTGACCTATCGATTGGGCGGCGACGGATCGATGAAGGTGCGCCTGCGCGCGGAATTCAACTGGGACGTGAAGCCGATTTACAACGTCATCGCGAAATTGGAGGGGGCGGAATTTCCGGATCAGTGGATCATTCGCGGGAATCATCACGATGCGTGGGTAATTGGGGCGCGCGATCCGATGAGCGGAATGGTGCCGCTGATGGAGCAGGCGCGCGCGACTTCGGAATTGGTGAAGACGGGGTGGCGTCCGAAGCGCACGCTCGTGTTTTGCGCGTGGGATGCCGAGGAGCCGGGACTGCTCGGGTCGACGGAGTGGGTGGAGCATCATCAGGAGGAGCTGCGCGAGAAGGCCGCGGTGTACATCAACACGGACGGCAACTCGCGTGGTTTCTTGTTTATGGGCGGGTCGCATGCGCTCGAGACGCTTGCCGCGGAGGTCGCGAAGGACGTGATCGATCCGCAGACGAAGGTGAGCGTTTCGGATCGGGCGAAGGCGGCGGTGCTCGTGAATGGGAGCGCCGATGCGAGCAAGGAGGCGAAGGAGTCGAGCGGGATGCGGCTGTCGGCGCTCGGGTCGGGGTCGGACTACTCACCGTTCATCCAGCATCTGGGGATCGCGTCGCTCAATATCGGATTTGGAGGCGAGGGGCAGGGGGGCGAGTATCACACGATGTTCGACACCTTCGATCATTTCACGCGGTTCATCGATCCCGATTTCGCGTATGGCGTCGCGCTGGCGAATGTCTGCGGGCGGATCACGTTGCGGCTCGCGGATGCGGACGTGCTGCCGTTCGATTTCGGGGCTACGGTCCGGGTCATCGAGAAGTATGTGGGCGAGGTGATCGCGCTCGCCGATACGATGCGCAGAGAGACGCAAGAGCGCAACGAGCTGATCGCCGAAGGGAAGTTTGCGTTGGCCGACGATCCGACGGAGACGTGGGTCGCGCCGAAACCGAAGGACGCTGTGCCGCATTTGAATTTTGCGCCGTTGGAGAATGCCGTCGCGAAGCTAAAGGCGAGCGCTGAGGCGTACAAGAAGGCCTGCGACGCGGCGTTGGCGAGTGGCGCGTCGTTGACGGAATCTGAGCGGAAGAAGTTGGACGTTGTGCTGTATCAATCGGAGCGTGCGCTGACGAGCGAAGAGGGTCTGCCGCGGCGGCCGTGGTTTCGGCATTTGATCTATGCGCCGGGCTTTTATACCGGGTATGGCGTGAAGACGTTGCCGGGCGTGCGCGAGGGGATCGAGGAGCGGAAGTGGGAAGAGG
>JBGTJY010000960.1:0-2716 GCA_041744855.1 Candidatus Hydrogenedentales bacterium | reverse complement strand
CGGGCGAACCGGCCGCGCGTTCTCCCGTGCCCGGTTAATCAGAAGCTGATCCGCTACCGGCGCGGTCTGCCCATGCCCGCCGCCTGCCGGCAGAAATGCGTAACGATGACAGTAGCGGCTGGCGCGGTGAATGTTGAGCGTCGCCCGCGTGTCGATCCACACCTGAAAACCGTCGCTATCCTCGAGCCGCCCTTCGCGGCACCACACGGGCTGGCTCTTCCCCTCCACGCGCACGTTGAACGACAGCCCTTCGTGGCTCCATGCCGCCCGCACGTCGGCGAAAGTCTTCTCCCGATCCGCCGTCCCTGCATCCAACTCGGCCAGGTTCAACAGGCGAAACGACTCGTCGAGCTCCAAACCGCCCGCCTTCCAAACCGGATCGCGGCGCAACACCGGCACCGAAAAGCGGAACAAAAACCGCGGCGCAAGCAACGAATTGGCTTCCGGTGATGACATCGATCTTTTCCTTGTTTAACCGCGACGCGCTAGCGGAGCGCGTCCGGCAATCGCTCACGCCACATTCGCCGAACGCAGCGATTCCAAATGAGCCTTCAAAAACGCCGCGACGTTCTCCGCGTGAAGCTCCTCAGTCGTAACGAATCGCAACTTCACTTGATCCTTATCCTCTGCATCCGTCGCCAGTGTCCGCGCCGAGCCGATCGCTGCAACGCTTCCCAATTGGAACGCGCCCTTCGGTCCATTCAGCACCAGATCAACGCCCGCGACTTTCTTCGTGTATACCGTCGCCCACGGCTTACGCACACCGGGCACCATCAGGTAGACCACGTTCTGGTTATTCCACAGAAACTGCCCGCCCGGCACCGCGTCGTCGAGCATCTCCAACAGCTCTTCCAACACCTCGGGCTTCCATGCGGTTTTCTTTCCCGGTGGAAACCCTTTCTTCGACAAGTGCCACTTCTGCCCCAGCACTTTCCACGGCATCACGTCTTCCGGCTTCGTGCCGACGCGCTCCGCAAATTTCTGGAACCCGGCCACCGCCCGCTCGACAAAAGACCAGAACGCCGGCGTATCGATCTCCTGCCAGGAATGCGCGTCGATCTGCACTTCCTGCCACGGCCCGCGCAAATTCTTGCACTTCACGCGCGGCCCGCGGCCATAGGCTTCCACGTCATCGATGTCGTTCAGCGCCTTGAGTCCTAAGTCGGCCACGAGCTTCTCGCGATCGAACGTCTTCTTTGCCGTGCGGAACTTGAGCTTCACAAGCCAGCATTCGCCCGTGATTGCATGGAAGAACCATCCGTCGGCTTTCTTTTCGCCCGTGACCTCCACAATCGATCGATTGTTCCAATTCGTTTCCGCGAAGTCGCCCAATTTGTGAATCCGCCGCTCGACCGCATCCAGAATTTTGCCGTCCCACTTGCAATCGCGCCCGTCGCGCGCCACGCGATCCCGCGTGTGCCACCCGCGCCCGTCGATTTCCCAGGGCATCCTTGTATCGCGCCCGACCTCATCGATGTCCAAATCATCCGTCCGCGACGCTTCCCGCTTCGCCGAATCGTACATTTTCCGCTCGACGAGCGGCCCGGCAGCAAGCACTGGCGCGAGCGCAACGGCTGTGTGCGACACGAATGGGGAATGTGGAAGGGGGAATGGGGATTTCGGACTTTTGGATTTGCGGCTCTTCCTTCCGGATTCCCCATTCCCCATTCCCCATTCCACAATCTCTTCTGGCGTACCCGCCACCACCACGTACCCGCCCTCTGCCCCCGCCTCCGGTCCCATGTCAATGACCCAGTCCGCCGTCTTGATCACGTCCAAGTTATGCTCGATCACCACGACCGTATTGCCCTGATCGACAAGTCGATTCAACACTTCGAGCAGTTTCGCCAGGTCGTCGAAGTGCAGGCCGGTCGTGGGCTCGTCGAGCAGATACAACGTCTGTCCGGTATCCGGCCGAGCAAGCTCGGCCGCTAATTTGACGCGTTGTGCGTCGCCGCCTGATAGCGTTGGCGCGCGTTGGCCGAGAGTGAGATAATCGAGGCCCACGTCGCACAATGTTTGCAGTATGCGGCGGATCTTGGGGATGTTCGCAAACAGCTCGACTGCTTGCCCACACGACATATTGAGCACGTCGGCGATATTCTTGCCGTGGAATCGCACTTCCAAGACGTCCGGGTTGTAGCGCTGGCCGCGGCAATCATCGCACTCCACCCAAATGTCCGGCAAAAAGTGCATCTGGATGCACTTCTGTCCGTTCCCCTCACACGCTTCACACCGTCCCCCCGGAACATTGAAGCTGTACCGCCGCGAGCTGTAGCCGCGCAATTTCGACTCGGGAAGCTGCGCGAACAACTGCCGAATCAACTCGAACACGCCCGTGTACGTGGCCGGGTTCGACGTCGGCGTATTCCCCAGCGGCTGCTGATCGACGCGAATCACCTTGTTGATGTGCTCGATGCCGCGAAGCATTTCGTGCGCTCCCGGCACCGTGCTCGCGCGATGCAACGTACGCGCGAGCTGGTTGTACAAGACGTCCTCAACCAGCGAGCTCTTCCCGCTACCGCTGACGCCCGTGACGGCGGTAAGCGTGCCAAGCGGAATCGAGACGTTGATGTTCTTGAGATTGTTGTGCCGCGCGCCGACGATCTCAAGGAACGGGATTTCGGATTTCGAATTGCGGATTGCGGATTTTCTAACCGATTTACTGTCTTCGATCCGCAAACCGCAATCCGCAATCCGCAATCGCCGCGTCTTC
>JBGTJY010000959.1:0-3277 GCA_041744855.1 Candidatus Hydrogenedentales bacterium | reverse complement strand
GCGAACGGATCCAATTGCCGATTTGCTGGCATGTGCGGCTCGGGACTTTTCGCGAAGAATTCGAGCGCGTCATGCAGAAGTTCCCGAACTTGAAGGTAATTCTGCCGCATTTTGGCGTGGCGTTTTACGAGACCGAGCGCGATTTTCCGCACCTGGAACGGCTGCTGGATACGTATCCGAATTTGTACGTCGACACGAGTTTTGGGACGCGGGCCATCTTGGTGCATGGGCTTGAGATATTCAGTGAAGAGCGGCATTTCTTCTATGACTTTTTCGTGAAGTATCTGGACCGGATTATTTTCGGTTCGGATATGGTCGTGACGGGAAATAGCGAAAAGACGCCGGAATGGATTGAGTCCGTTATACGGGCGTGCAGGGATTCGCTGGAGAAGGATACGTATCAATTCGTGATGGCGGCGAAGACGTCTCGGTACGCGTATCGTCCAGCGAATAACGAGCAAGGCCAGTTGCGCGGGTTGAACCTGCCGGATGAGGTGCTCCGGAAGGTTTACGAGACGAATATCGAGAAGGTCTTGCGGCGGCCGTAGTAGTAGCCGTTAGCCCCGGACGCGCGGGAGCGCGTCCCTCCCGGGGCACGCGTTACGGTTCGTTGACATGCTGGGGGTCGCTCCCTATAATCGCCGCAGACAGGTTGCCGTGGGCTTTTGGCAAGGCCCATGTATGTTGTTGTAGCGGCGGCCTTTAGTGGCTTTTCGGGAGTACAAGAGGAATCCACCTGTTTGAAGTTAGAACGGGTTGGAAGTGAGGCGCGTGTAGCGCCGCCAGACGAGTTCACGCCTAACCGGCGATTACGTGATATCTGCGATGGACCCAGTGTGTACGGAGTGACCACCTGCTCGACTTAGACGGCGAAGCCTCCGCATCGAATGGCGAGCCATTCGTATAGAAGATTCGTCTGTTTCTGGGCTTCCGTTTTTAGCGTTCACCGGTTCGCGGTAGGGACTCGTCTCGAAGGGCGACTGGTCATTTTGACCGGGCAGAGTCGCCCTTGGGCGTTGCCGCCTCATTTCGCCGCCGCACGCCGGTGGATTGGGAGGCGCTCGCCGTCCCCAGGTTCCGATTCGTATCTCCCGTTGGCCCAGTGCCAGAGAGGAGATATCGAATATGGAGAACCTTTCCGCCACCGAATTGGGCGCCATCCTTGGGGCGATTCTGATCGGTATGGCCGTGACCATGGTGGCCACGCGCCTGATCGGGCGTAACCTGCTGGGACGTGCACGCCGCGACGCCGCGCAGACCATTTCCGACGCCGAGCGCGAGGCCGCGACGATCCTCAAAGAGGCGAGCACGTCGATCAAAGAGCGCGAGATCGACCTGCGGGAGAGGGTCGAAGAGGAATCGAAACGCCAACGCAAAGAACTGCTCGCGCTGGAAAAGCGGATCCTCGCCAAGGAAGAAAGCGTCGAAAAGCGGGTCGATGCGTTGGAAAACAAGGCCACGTCGCTTGTCGGCCGGGAAACGGACCTCTCGCGGCGGGAATCCGAGCTGCAGAAGGACCACGAGCGCGTTCGGACGCTCATCGGCGAGCAGATGAAGATATTGGAATCGATCTCGGGCCTGACCGTGGACGATGCCCGGCGGATGATGTTCGAGAAGCTCGAAAACGACGTGCGTCGGGATTCGGCTCACCGGCTGAAGCGGATCGAGGATGAATTGCTGGCGACCGTGGACAAGCGGGCGCGGCGGGTGCTGGCGGAAGCGGTGCAACGGACTGCCGCGGACCACGTGGCGGAACATTCGATTTCCGTCGTGGCGTTGCCGAACGACGAGATGAAGGGGCGGATTATCGGGCGCGAGGGGCGGAACATCCGGGCGCTCGAAAACGCGACGGGGATTAACCTAATCATCGACGACACGCCGGAAGCGGTGGTGTTGTCGGGCTTCGATCCGGTGCGGCGCGAGATTGCGCGGATGACGCTGGAAAGTCTCATCAGTGACGGCCGAATTCATCCCGCGAGGATCGAGGAAGTCGTCGATCGTGTGACGAAAGAGATGGAGCAGAATATCCGCGAAGCCGGCGAAGACGCGTGCCTCGAAGTGGACGTGCACGGCTTGCATCCGGAGATTGTGCGGCTTTTGGGGAGACTGAAGTACCGGACGTCGTATGGGCAGAACGTGCTGCGGCATTCGCAGGAGGTCTGCCATCTGACGGGGATCATGGCGGCGGAGATTGGCGAAGACATTCATGCGGCGAAACGGGCCGGGTTGATCCACGACATCGGTAAGGCGTTGACCCATGAGGTTGAGGGGAGTCACGCGCTTCTCGGCTACGACCTCGTGAAGAAATTTGGCGAGAGCGAATTGGTGGCGAATGCGGTGGGTTCGCACCACAACGAGCTGTCGCAGGACTCGGTGATTGCGGTGCTGGTGCAGGCGGCGGACGCGCTCTCGGCGGCAAGGCCGGGCGCGCGGCGCGAGACGATCGACACGTACGTGAAGCGGATTCAGCAGCTCGAGGAGATCGCGGATCAGTTCCCGGGCGTCGAGAAGTCATTTGCGATTCAGGCCGGGCGCGAGGTGCGGATCATCGTTGAACCGGAACGCATCGATGACGCGCAGGCGCAGCAATTGGCGCGAGACGTGGCGCGGAAGATCGAGTCGGAGGTGACGTATCCCGGGCAGATCCGCGTGACGGTCGTCCGCGAGACGCGGGCGATGGATGTGGCGAAGTAGCGTGGGATTTGTGTCGTGTACCGCCGGTTTCCAACCGGTGCCCCACTCGCCGGTTGAAAACCGGCGGTACCTGTCCCCATGAGAATCCTTTTTATCGGCGACATCGTGGGGAAGCCGGGGCGGGCTGCTTTGAAGCAGTGGCTGCCCGAGCTTCGGCGGGTTTATTCGATTGACATCGTTGTGGTCAATGCGGAGAATGCGGCTGGGGGACTCGGGGTTACGCCCGATATTCTCGATGAGCTTTTTGACGAGGGGGTTCAGGGCGTTACGCTGGGGAATCATACCTGGCGGAAGAAGGCCCTGATCACCGCGATTGATCGATATCCGAATGTGACGCGGCCCGTGAACTTTCCGAGGGGGAATCCGGGCCGGGGCTCGACGATTGTGGAAACGCGTGATGGCCGGAGGCTGGGGATCATCAACGCGATTGGCCGTATCTACATGGACCCCTGCGATTGTCCGTTTGAGAAAACGGAGGCGGTGCTGGAACCGATGCGAACGCAGACGAATACCATCTTGGTCGACATGCACGCGGAGGCGACCTCCGAGAAGATCGCGATGGGCTGGTTTCTGGATGGGCGGT
>JBGTJY010000958.1:0-1766 GCA_041744855.1 Candidatus Hydrogenedentales bacterium | reverse complement strand
CCCAACGAAGTATGGCGAACGGCCGGTCCATTGAGGAGTCTCGACAGGTCTTCAACGCGAGGTTACATGCACTGGCGCATTCGACCGACGCGTTGATGGATGCGAATTGGGAAGGCGCCTCCTTGAGGGGGTTGATCGGCCGTGTGCTGAGTTCATTCACGGACCGCTTCTCGATCGAAGGCGAGCACGTCGTGCTGACCCCGAACGCGACGCAGGGGATGGCGCTCGTCGTTCACGAGCTTTGCACCAATGCCCATAAATATGGTGCGTTATCGACGCCCGCCGGCAAGGTCACAATTCGCTGGTCGGTCGAAGGGGACGGCGATGCAGCGCGGTTTGTGTTCCTCTGGCACGAGCGGGGCGGACCGCGCGTCACCCCGCCTGAACACATTGGTTTTGGCACGACGCTGCTCCACCGCGCGATCGGCGGCGCTCCCCCGCACATCGACTACGCGCCCGAAGGGTTGACCTACGCGTTCGAAGTTCCCCTTGCCGCCGTCGCTGCGATCCGTAGTTGATCCCGAATGCTAGCTGTTGCCTACAAGCCGTCTAATCTAGGTAAACTGCCCATCCGTCCCTCGACCGAGAGGCTATATCGATGCTGTCAACCAAACCGAACATCCTTGTCGTAGAAGATGAGATGGTACTGCGCATGCGCGCGGTCGACATCGTTGAGGATGCCGGCTTTACGGCGGTCGAAGCCGTCAACGCCGATGATGCGCTAAAAATTCTCGAAGGACGCTCGGACATTGCGATGCTTTTCTCAGATATCCAAATGCCAGGCACCATGGATGGATTGCAGCTTGCTCACGCCGTGCACGCGCGTTGGCCTTCCATCAAAATCGTGCTTGTTTCTGGTCAGATCAAATTGTTCGACGCTGACAAGCCGGCCTACAGCCTGTTTTTCGGCAAACCGCTCGTCGAAAAGGACATGATTGCCGAACTGCAGGCCATGGTGGGTGCGAGTGCGCCTAACGTTACTGGACCGGGCGGTGTCCAAGCGTCCGCTGGAAACAGACCTTCCGCCGCGCAGGATTTGTTAACGGCAGAAAATGACAGCCTTCGGCTACTACTGGAACAAGCCGACATCGACGCGAAGGTCCTGCTTGCGCAATCGGGCATCAATGCAAAGGAGCGGGAAGCGGCGGACAGATTGCAAAAACTTATCCTCGAAGAAATGCATCATCGCATTAAAAATACTCTCGCAACGGTATCCGCGTTTGCGTCGCAGAGCCTTAGAAATGCAATCAGCTTAGAGCATGGGCAGCGAGCCATTGAAGGTCGCTTGCTGGCGCTCGGGCGCGCGCACGATCTTTTGCTACAGGTCAGCTGGGCCAATGCGAGTCTGATGGACACCGTCCGCGGCGCCATCGAACCCTATGAGGGCAAGGGAGCCGGACGATTTCTGATCGATGGCCCCGACATCGGTATCACCTCCGGTGCAGTAATCGCTTTGGCTATGACGTTTAACGAGCTATGCACTAACACGACTAAATTTGGCGCGCTGTCGTTGCCGACAGGGCACATTAAGATCACCTGGACAATCGACGCGCAAGCCCAGCGACTTTGCTTGATATGGGCCGAAGAAGGCGGGCCCTCCGTTGATAGGCCAACACGGCGAAGCTTCGGAACCCGCATGGTGCAATCGCTGGGGGGGCAGTTAAGCGGGCAAGTGGACCTCGCATACAATCCAACTGGGTTCGTTTATACGCTCGATGTGCCACTCAGCTCCCTAACGGTAAAATAGGCGCAATCTGAAGGGCTCA
>JBGTJY010000957.1:0-13031 GCA_041744855.1 Candidatus Hydrogenedentales bacterium | reverse complement strand
CACCTGGAGGTATTGTAGTAGCCATAAGGCGCGCGATTGGCCCAGCATCCGTTACGCGCCCTCGACCCGCGCGCCGGTTGTGGATCCCTCCGCTGCGGGGCCTTCGGTTGCGCGGAAGAAGACGTCCTCGAGCGACGCGTCGCCGTGCAGATCGGCGAAGAGCGAGCGCGCATCCGCGACTGGTCCGCAATAGAGCGACCGCCCGTGGTGCAGAATGAGCAAGTGCGTGCACAGGCCTTCGACCAGCCCCAGCATGTGCGAGCTGACGATGAGCGCCGCGCCGCCGGCCGCGCGCGCGAGCATCGATTCGCGCAGCGTGCGAATGGCCTTGGGGTCCAGCCCCGCGATCGGTTCGTCGAAGAGAATCAGCGACGGTTCGTGGAGGTAGCCGCAAATCACGGCCGTTTTCTGGCGCATGCCGCGCGACAATTCTTGCGTGACCGTGTCGCGTTTATCCGTGAGCTCGAACCGCGCGAGCCATTCCTCCGCGCGACTTTTCCCGTCCGACATCTTGTACGCGGCGGCGATGAATTCGAAGTGCTCCCAAATCGTCAGGCCGTCGAATAATTTGGGATCGTCGGGGATGTAGGCCATTTGCTGCTTGGCTTCGATGGACTGCTTGGCGATGTCGAAACCGCCGACGGAAACGGCCCCGCGCGACGGCGGAATGATGCCCGCGATGCAGCGCAGCGTCGTCGTCTTGCCCGCGCCGTTTGGGCCGACCATGCCGAGAATCTGGCCCGGTTCGGCGGCGAAACTGAGGTCCTGCACGGCGACGGTATCGCCGTACGCTTTGTGCAGTGTAGTGACGGTCAACATGTGGGCTTCATTCGCATTCCGGACGCGGCCGCGATTGCGGACGAGCGCGTCCCTCCCGGTAGGTGTTTCCGTATCGGGCCGAATTTCGGTTCCATCCTTCTGTGCATATAGACTATACAGAAGCAAGACTAGAAGCTATCCCATGACTAAGCGCGCGTCATTCTGAGCGCCAGCGAAGAATCTCGCTCCTGCGATTGCCCATGATTTTCGTCGAATGGTGATTCTTCACTGGCGCTCAGAATGACTAATTGCGAAGTTTCGGGATGATTTCTGGAAACATTCACCCCGGCATCTGCGGGAACTTCGTCATGAACAAGCCTGTGGACGATAAAATCTGGCTGCAAATCCGCGAGGAGGCGATCGAGGACACAAGGAGCGAGCCGGTCCTCGCGAGCTTTCTTTTCGACGTGGTGCTCAATAATCCCACGATGGAGGCCGCGCTCAGCTTTCACTTGGCGTCGAAGTTGGAAAGCTCGACGATTAGCGCGCTGAGCATGCGCGACCTGTTTTACGAAGCCTTCAACAGTGACCCGAAGATCGGGGAGGCGCTTCGGCAGGATATCAGCGCGGTGTGCAGCCGCGACCCTGCGTGCAGCGGTTTTTCGGACATTCTGCTTTACTACAAAGGCTATCACGCGTTGCAGTCGTACCGCGTCGCGCACTATTTTTGGACGCAGGGCCGCCGATCGCTTGCGCGCTACCTGCAGAGCCGCATCTCAGAAGTCTTCGCCGTCGACATTCATCCCGCGGCGCGGATCGGCAAAGGCATCCTGATCGATCACGGGACCAGCGTCGTGATTGGCGAGACCGCCGTGGTCGAGGACAACGTATCCATGCTGCACGAAGTTACGCTCGGCGGGACGGGCAAGACGACCGGCGATCGGCACCCGAAAGTGCGCGAAGGCGTGCTCATTTCCGCGGGCGCGAAAATTCTCGGCAATGTCGAGGTGGGCCGCAACGCGAAAGTCGGAAGTTGCGCGGTCGTGCTTGAAGATGTGCCGCCCAATACGACGGTCGTTGGCATTCCCGCGCGGGTCGTCAGCTCGACGCCAGGCCAACATCCGTCGCTCGATATGGATCATCGGATCGACACGGAGCGCGGTGCGGGCTGATCCGGCGGCGGATCGTCCGAATTGCGCGAGGGCGAAGCCTGCGTGGCCTGCGAAGCCTGCGTGGCCTGTGCGCCGAAGTCGCGCCGAAGTTGCGCCGCGTGTTCGAGTTTCGCCACGACCAGTGCGTTGACGCTTCCCTCGGGATACTCGCCATTCTCATCGGCGACGCCCGCCGGCAAGCCCGTCAACAGAGCGATTCCCTCGTCGATCGTCGCCACGGCGTGGACATGAAAATCGCCGCGCTCGACGGCGGCGACCACGTCTTGACCAAGCATCAGGTGTTCGATGTTCGATCGCGGGATGAGGACGCCGTGCGTGCCGTCGAGTCCGCGCTCGCGGCAGACGTCGAAAAAACCTTCGATCTTTTCGTTGACGCCGCCGATGGCTTGCACGTCGCCCCATTGGTTCACGGAACCCGTCACGGCGAAGCACTGCTTGAGCGGCACACCGGCGATGGACGACAACATCGCATAGACCTCGGCGGAGGACGCGCTGTCACCGTCGACGCCGCCGTAGTTTTGTTCGAACACGATGCTCGCCGACAGCGCGAAGGGACGATGCCGCCCATAGCGCCCCATCACGAATCCTTGCAATATCAGCACGCCTTTCGAGTGCGTTGGCCCGCCGAGTTTCACTTCGCGCTCGATGTCGACCACGGCGCCTTCGCCGAGCCGCGTCCGCACCGTAATTCGCGACGGGTGGCCGAACAGCAATTCGCCAAATGGAAATACAGCAAGTCCGTTGACTTGCCCGACGCGTTCGCCCTGCGTGTCGACCAACAGAATCCCGCGGCGAACGCCTTCGCGCAACTGCGACTGCGCACGATCGGAGCGAAACAGTTGCGCGTCGATTGCCTGCTGCACGTCCGCGCGCGTGACGACTTCGTGTTCATTCTTCACGGCCCAGTAGGCCGCCTCGCGGAGCAGCCCGCCCAACGTGCGAATATGAATCGACAGTTTTTTTGAGTCGCCGGTCATGCGCGAACTTTGCTCGATGATGCGCTCGACCGCAGAGCGATCGAACGGCAACAGGTCGTGACGGCGCACGAGCGTGGCGATCAGGCGCGCGTACAAGGGCTCCTGCGCGGGCGTGCGGTCCATTTCATCGGCGAAATCCGCGGGGATTTTCACCAGCTCCGGAAAATCCGGATCGTAGGCCTCGAGCATGTAAAAGAGCGAGCGGCTTCCGATCAAAATGACTTTGACATCGAGCGGTATCGGATCGGGTTCGAGCGATTTGGTCGTCATGAGTCCCATCATCGAGCGCGGCGATTCGATGCGGATTTCCCGGGCCATCAGCGCCTGTTTGAGCGAATCCCACGCGTACGGATTCGACACGAGACGGTGCGCATCGAGGATGAGGAAGCCGCCATTCGCGCAATGGAGCGCGCCGGGTTTGATGAGATTGAAGTCCGTCACCAACGTGCCCATGTGCGAGATGTACTCGACCCGGCCCAGTAGGGTGTCGAAGGTCGGATTCTCCTCGTACACCACCGGAGCGCCCTCGCCCGGCGTGTGCGACACGAGTACGTTGACTTTGTACATGCGAAACGCAGGCGGCTCGCCGTTGTCGAGCTGATAGGGCACGGGCTGCGCTTGCGCTTCGCCGTCGCCGCTTGGGCCCGATTGGACGCCTGGGCCCGATTGGACGCCTGTGCGCGTTTGCATGAGCGCGTAGGCGTGCTGCAGCAGGTGCATGCGGATCGATTCGAAGTGCGCAACGACTTTCGGCAGGTCCGCGTACTTCGTTTTCAATTCATCGATCGGCGGCTCGAATACGCGGCGCGCGACTTCGCGATTTAGCGCTTCGAGTTTTTTCCTCGCCTCGCGATGAAGGTCGGGGACCTGCTTCATGACCTCCATGATTTTTGCTTGAATGCCTTCCGCGCGGCGTTCGAGGTCTTCGCGTTCCTCCTTCGGTAGCGCCTCGACTTCCTCTGCCGAAAGGGTCTTGCCATCCTTCAACGCGCCGAAGGCCGCGCCCGTCGGCGTAAACGACAAATCGAAACCTAACGTCGACGCTTCGGCGGCCAGACGTTCGAGATTTTTCTGGTGGCGCTCGACGGCCTCCTGTTGCAGATGCTCGCTCTGCCGTCGGTACTCGGCGCCTTCAAAGGTCTGCGGCAGGACCGTCACGACGTCTTGCAGCAAGTGTTGCACGTCGTCGCGCAGTTCTCGTCCCCGGCCGGCCGACAACTCGATCGCGATGGGGCTGTCCACGTCCTCGAAGTTGTTGACGTAGCACCAGTCCGAAGGCGTCGCGCGATTTGGGGCGCGCTGCTGCAGGAATTGGCGAATCAACGTGCGCTTACCGGTGCCTGGGTCGCCCAGCGCAAAGACGTTGTAGCCCTCGCCTTCCATTTCGATGCCGAGGCGGATGGCCTCGAGGGCGCGGGGCTGTCCGAGGATGTCCGTGAGCGGCGCAAGTTCGGCAGTCGTCTGGAATGAAGATCCGTCCAGCCGGCACTCGTGGTAGAGCTCAGCCGCAGTCAACCTTGTCCCCGACATCGCTTGGAATTCCCCTTTTCGGCTTGGTCATCTCGTTAAAGGTTGCCAGAATAGACACGGCGCGCCAACCGCGCAAGCGGCGCTCGACCGTCGCAGGCTGGAAGCCCGCACTACGAAGCGGGCATTTACTTTGTAGTGCAGGCTTCCAGCCTGCTTCCCGGTGCTTTGTACTTTTTCCGGCATTTTCGCTATACTTTTCGCAACCAACTCGCCCTGACAGTGCCCTCTTGCGCCCGATGGCCGCCCACCGAAAATCTTCCGGAGCCGATTCTTCTTGATTCGCAGCATGACTGGCTTTGGAAAAGCCGCCCGCCAGCACAACGGGCAGACGATTTCGGTCGAGCTCGCGTCGGTGAATCACCGGTTTCTCGACCCCAGCGTGCGGATGCCAAACGAGTGGGCGGTGTTGGACCCGG
Organism: Candidatus Hydrogenedentales bacterium; assembly: GCA_041744855.1. Taxonomy (GTDB): domain Bacteria; phylum Hydrogenedentota; class Hydrogenedentia; order Hydrogenedentales; genus JBGTJY01. The sequence goes on along the minus strand of JBGTJY010000957.1, from coordinate 8,177 downwards.
AAATCCGCGACGCCCTGCGTGAACACGTGGCGCGTGGTAAAATTACGGTTAACGTGAACCGCAAGAAGGGCCAAGTCGCGGCATCGTCCGTGAGGTTCGACGCGGAGGTCGCCCGGCAGTATATCGAAGCGGCGCGCGCGATTGGGCATCTCGCGGGCGAATACGAGAAGATTAACGTGAACACGCTCGCGCAATTGCACGGCGTGTTCTACTTCGAAGACAACGACGAAGAAGTCGATAAGGTGCGCGGCGTGGTGCTCGATGCGTTGCGCGACGCGGCGCAACACCTGAACGCGATGCGCATCGAAGAGGGCAAGGCGCTCGAGGCGGAATTGCGCCAGCGCATCGAAAACATACGCGCGTGCCTCCGCAATATCGAGGCGCGATTGCCGGAGCTGAATAGGCTGTACAAAGAACGCTTACAACTGCGATTGCAGGAACTCGGGGAAGACTCGAACGTGACCCAGGACCGTCTCGCGATGGAAGTCGCGCTGATGGCGGACAAGGGCGACGTGACCGAGGAGACCGTGCGGCTGAAATCGCACCTCGATCACGCGATTGTGTTGCTCGAGGCCGGCGGCGATGCCGCGGGACGCAAGCTGAATTTTCTCTCGCAAGAGATGCAACGCGAAATCAACACGCTCGGCGCGAAAATCCGCGATAGCGAAATCTCGCGAGAAGTGCTCGAAATAAAATCGGAGGTCGAAAAAATCCGCGAACAGGTCCAAAACGTCGAGTAAGGGACCGATGCCCCGCAAAGGTACGGTGTTTATTGTTTCCGCCCCTTCCGGCGCTGGGAAAAGTTCGATCCTTTCGCACGTGCTGGCCAAAGACCCCGAGCTGTGCTACTCGGTGTCCGCGACCACGCGCGCCGCGAGGGACTCCGAAAAGGACGGACACCATTACAAGTTTGTGGACGAAGCGACGTTTGAACGGTGGATCGCCGAGGACCGGTTCGCGGAATGGGCGCGGGTTCACGGCGCCTACTACGGCACGTTGCAGGAAGATGTCGAGAAACTGCTGCAGTCGGGCCGCGACGTGATTCTTGAAATTGACGTTCAAGGCGCCCGCACGATTCGCGAGAAGTGGGATGGCGTGGTTTCGATCTTTATTGCGCCGCCTACGATCACCACTTTGGAAGATCGGCTCCGCAGACGAGGCGATATGACGGAAGCCACGATGGCGACGCGCCTCGGCAATGCGCGCGCGGAGTTGGCCGCGAAAGACGAATTCGATTACGTGATTGAAAACGACGCGCTGGAAAAAGCCATCGCGGAATTTGAAGACGTATTAAAACGCGTGCGGAACGCCCGAAACGGTACCGCATAGCATCAGGAGCGCAACCTAGATGAAACACTACACGCTCGAAGACTTTCCCGGGATGGACAGCCTGTACAGGCTCGTCAACATCGCGGCGAGACGAGCAAATCAAATCAGCAAGCCGGAGACGCGCGCGCTCGTGCGCGCCGAGTCGAAGAAGCCGACCATCGTCGCCCTGGAAGAAATTCTGACGGGCAAGGTCAGCTATCGCACGGGCGAGAGCGAGGAAGATGACTACGAAGTCGGGTGATAAGCACGTCCTGCTGGGCGTGACGGGCTCGATCGCGGCCTATAAGGCCTGCGAAATTGCCTCGCGGCTCGTCAAGCTCGGCATTAACGTCACCGCGGCGATGACCGATGCCGCGGCCAAGCTCGTCGGCCCTGCCACGTTCGAAGGGCTGACGGGCAACCGCGTGATTACCGGGACCTTCGATCACGAGTCCGCCGCCGAGATCGATCACGTCACACTCGCGCAACGGGTCGACCTCGTGCTCATTGCGCCGGCGACCGCGAACATCATCGCGAAGCACGCAGTCGGCATCGCGGACGATTGGCTGACGACGGCGCTCCTCGCGACGCGCGCGCCGATTCTCCTCGCTCCCGCGATGAACACGCAGATGTACGAGCATTCGGCGACGCAGGAAAACATCGCGATCCTGAAATTGCGCGGCTGCAAATTTATCGACCCTTGCGATGGCGTGCTCGCGTGCAAAACGGTCGGCGTTGGAAAAATGGCCGAACCGGAACAGATCGTCGAGGCGGCGTTGCCGTTGCTCGATGCGCAACCTGACCTGGCGCGTAAACGAGTGTTGATTACGTCCGGTGGCAACCACGAACCGATCGATCCCGTGCGCTACATCGGCAACCGATCGTCCGGAAAAATGGGTTATGAAGTCGCGCTCGAAGCGCTTCGGCGCGGGGCGGATGTCACCGTGATTACGGGTCCGGCGGATGTCGCACCGCCGTATGGCGCGAAGGTCATCTACATCGAGACAGCCGCGCAGATGTACGACGAGGCCGTCGATCGCGCGCAACGCGCCGACATCGTGATCGGTGTCGCCGCGGTCGCCGACTATCGCCCCGCGGAAGCCTTGACGGAAAAGCGCAAACGCAACGGGCAGGACCTAACGCTTCGGCTGGTCGAGAACCCGGATATTCTCGGGACCATCGGGGCAAACAAGAAGCCCGGACAAATTCTCGTGGGATTCGCCGCGGAGACAAACGATCTCGTGGCGAATGCCCAGGACAAAATCGCGAAGAAGAAACTCGACGTGGTCGCCGCGAACGCGGTGGGCGTCGAGGATTCCGGCTTCGGGGTCGATACGGTGCGGGGGCACTTCGTGACGGCGACGGAAACGGAAGACGTCGCTTTGACGACGAAGCGCGAATTCGCGCGCAGACTTTTCGATCGGATCGCGCAACTCGCCGTCCAACAGCCGCGAACGGAACATCCCGCGCATCGACACTAGAAGCTATTCCAATACCCGGGGCCAGTCATTCTGAGCGCCAGCGAAGAATCTCTATCACGCGATTTCCTCAGGTTTTGCTACCACGGTGATTCTTCGCTGGCGCTCAGAATGACGCGCGCTTGGCGAGCCGCGTTCTACGATGCGTCGCGATGCACGGTTTCCGGCGAAAACGCGGGGACGCAGACCGCGATGTACTCCGCGCCCATCGGCCCCGGCGTGCTGTAGCGGACCCACTCGCCCGCGTGCGTGACGACCGCCTGGCCCGCCGCGATAACCATGGGCGGACCGCTTTTCGTCTCGACGTGCAACTCTCCGGCGAGCACAAGCGTGTATTCTTCGAACTCCGGCTGTTGTCCGGGCTCGACCCAGCCGCTCGGGCTTTTCATGTGGGCGACGCTCACACCGGGCGTGCGCGAATTGACACGGCCGATGTATTCGCGAATTTCCTTCGGTTTTGTTCCCGCGGCAGCGACGATCGTGGGTTTGTCAATTCGCGTGGGCATAAAATCGTTTCCTTGATGCGCGTGGGCTTGTCGCGCTCAATTCGCGCGTACTGAATGTCCCGCGCCAGGGGACGATCGTTCCCAACGAATCGCGCAGCGTGATTGAATTTCAGGTTACTGCCGCCACGACGATCGTCTGATCGTCATGATGCGCGCCGCTGCCGGCGAATGCTTTTGCGGCTTTCGTGATCGATTCCATCACGGCGTCTGCCCTGCCGGCAGCAGCCTTCGTTGCGGCATCCATGCGGTCCGTGCCGAATTGTTGCCCGTCGGCCTGGCGCAGCTCCGTGAAGCCATCGGTGTAAAACACGACGATGTCTCCCGTCGCTAGTTCCTGAGCCGATTCTCGGTAACGTTCCGACAATCCAACGCCGAGCGGAAAGCAGCGGGGCGATTCGAGTTCGATCGTCTCGAGAGCGCCCGGCCGATACAACCGCGCTGGGTCGTGACCCGCGGACGCATAGCTCAGCGTCTTCGTGCGCGGATCGAATATCGCGTAGTACGCCGTGACGAACGCGCGCGAATCGCTCGTGTACTTCACGTACAAATTGCGGTTGAGATAGTCGAGGAACCCCGCCGCGGATTCCTGCCGCTGCGGGTCCGCGTGCGCGATGGCATGCGTAATCGCCATTAGCACGGCGGCCGACGCGCCATGTCCGCAGACATCCGCGATAAATATGCCCCATTGTCCGCCTGAAAGTTCGAAAAAGTCGTAGTAGTCGCCGCCGGCGCGACTAGCTGTTTCGTAGAAGACGGCCAACTCGAGGCACGGGATTTCCGGCTGCGTTTTCGGCAAGAGCGATCGCTGAATTTCCTGGACGACTTTCATCTCGCGATCGACCGTCTCGTAGGCCTGCTCGAGCTCGCCACGGAGGACGTGATAATGAATCGCACGGCCGAATAGGTTGAACGTCCACAGGTACTCAAGCAAATGTTCGCGGCGATAGGCACCGGCTTCATCGCTCATGAAGATAGCCATGTTCCGCGCATAGCCGTCGTGGAATTGCGGAATCGCCATCAGGGATCGCACGCCACCGAGGTACGGGCGCGCGGCGTCGTCTTCGGTGAGGACCGGATCGTCCACGATGCGCGGTTCGTCGCCGTACAGGAGTTCGCCCAGGAATCCGCCCTGGAGCAGCGGCAGGCGATCACGTTCGGTCCACGGGTTCGCGGAATCCTCCCAGCCCGTGTAGCGCGTGATGCGGAAGTACGGCGGATCCTCTTCGCGGCGGCTGAGCGCCATGAACCGGCCCATCTGCACATACTCGGCGACGCGCCCGCCGAAGATCACCGCCATGTCCCCGGGACTCTGCGCGCGGCTCATGGCGCGAAGGACCTCGAGGATGATGTCGAGGCGTTCGTCGAGATCGGCGCCGGGACCAAACAGACTTCGCGCGAGCCTCAGTTCTTCAACGGCTTTGTGCATGTCCCCGGACATGTTGCCGATTCGCTGCGCGCTCTATCGTTATTTCAGAAACTTGAAGAACGGATCTTCGGCGGCGTTCTTGTGCCACTGATACTCTGTGCCATCGGCGATCGCCTGCGCTTCTTCTTCGCTGAATAGCCGTGCGATCAAGGCGAGCGCCAGATCCATTCCCGCGGATACCCCCGAGGAGGTCACCCAGGTGCCGTCTTCCACCCACCGCGCCTCTTCGACCCATTGCACCTTGGGACCCTGCGCCCTGACCATCGAGAAAAATTGTTTATTCGATGTCGCCTTCTTTCCATCCAAGAGCCCCGCTTTCGCGAGGATCGCTGAACCCGAACAGACGGAGGAGGTGATGCTCGCTTTCGCCGAGCGCTCCTTGAGGAAGTCGAGCATCGCGGGATTGTTGAGCTCCGTGAGCGTGCCGATACCGCCCGGCACGAGCAGGATGTCCATGTGCGGCGCATCCGCGAAACCATACTCCGCGACGGCCGCCGGGCCTTTTGGCGTGCCGGGATCGGCGGTGGATCCCGAGTGAACAGGGCCCGCTTTCTCCGCCACCATCACAATCTTCAAACGCGCGCTGCCGACGTTCGCGAACATTTCTACCGGGCCGAACACATCGAGCAGCTCAAAGCCGGGATACAACACGACGCCGAGCGTCAACGGTTTTTGGCCTTCCGCAGCAGCGGAACCGTCGGCCTGGGCCATCGCCGGCGTGACTGAGCCGAGCGCGACGGCTAGTCCCAATACAAAGCAGAGTCCGGCCGTGCGCGAATTGAGTGTTCTCGTCCGATTCATGGGAGCAGTGTCCTTCGTTGGTTCGTAGTGATTCCGCGCGCGGCCAAAGATTGACCGAGCCGTTCAATGCGATGAAACGCGATCATAGTCGCTTGAAGGATGGATTGTCACCAATGGGCGCCAAAAAACAGTAGCCGGGTGGAAGGCCTTGCCTTCCACCCGGCTCGCCCGAGCTTACGCTCGGAATATTCTATCGGTGATTAGATTGTTTGCTTATGCAACGGCGCAGTTCCGGCGGCTGCGGGCGGCGAACGCGACAAGCGCGACGGCGGCCAGCATCATGCCGAAGTTACCAACGCTGCGGCCGAAGTCGCCGATGGTCGGCGGCGTCATGCTCGGGCCACCCGGGCAGAAGATGTCCGTGCCCGTGCCGTCGACGGCGCGTTCAAGGAAGTCTGCTTCGGTTCCGTCCGAACGCGCGAATTCGACGCGGTTGATTTCGCCGTCGCCGTCGAAGTTACCGTTGTCGGAATAGGCCTCAACGCCTTCTGCCGCGAAAACGATGCGCAAGGTCGCTTGCTTCTCACCTTCGCCTTCGCCTTCACCTTCTCCCTCGCCTTCACCGGAGTCGATGGGCAGCGTTTCGGTGATCAGGTCTTGCAGCGCTTCTTGCATGTCCTGGCCGATGATCGAAAGCGCCGCGACAACCGTCTCGTAGCCTTCAATGCTAATCGGCGTCAGACCGTCGCCTTCACCTTCGCCTTCGCCTTCACCCTCGCCTTCACCCTCGCCTTCACCACCCTTGGCCAGGTCTTGAAGCAGCTCAAGGTTTTCTTGATACGCGGCTTGGGTATCCGAATTGATGCCTTCAATGATCGTGTCCGCGGCAATGTTGCATGCGCCGTACTCGACCAAGGTCAGGGCGAAATTCTCTGGCATGCCACCACCGTCGATATCGACCGGCGAGTTCGTCAACGTCAAGAATTCGGCGAGCAGACCGGTGGTGCCGCGAATCGCTGCGAGGTCTTCGCAGATATTGCCGCCTTCACCGACGCCGTTGCCTAACACTTCGCCGCTGGCAACATCCGAGCCACCGGTGCTCACTTTGACTTCCGCCGTCGCGTCACCCTCAGCGGTGGGTGCGAACGTGACGACCACGTCCGCTTCGCCATTCTCGTCGAGGATAACCAACGTCGGCGCAACGGTGAACGCACCCGTAGGATCGACGGAGACCTCGTAACTTTCTGCGGTCGTGGGGTTCTCATCGGAATCCGCTGGACCGCTAATCGTGACCGTCCCCGTACCCGTTAAACCGACCACGACATCGCCGATATCCAATGGATCCGGCTCCACAGTGACTTGCGCGCCTGCTACGCCCGCGATTCCAATGAGAACTGCGGTCATACAAACACTACCAATCTTTCTTGCAAACATTGACATACGATTCGGCTCCTTCATCGCTCCCCAAACAACTTAATCCCGCCGAACGAACGTCCGGCGCGACACTGCAACTGACTAGCATTCCCCTACTTATCGACAAACTGTACTACAATCGATAATTCAGAGTCAAGAGACTTTCCATGTCAAGTTTCTTGGCAGCCAGATTACCTCTTTGATTCGATTTATCTTGGCGTTAACCTGTAAATTGCGTCTTCGATATCGGAGGAGAAATACACAACGCCGTTCCTTCCCGCAGCTATCCCGGTTGGGGTGTAGCTTGGGAGCGCGCCTGCAGGCGCAGGTAGGCCAATGGTTAGGCCGGACGAGATTACTTCGTATTCCCCCGTACTACGGTCAATCCGCAGAATCCGCTGATTACCCACTTCAGCCACGATTATGCGACCTTCCGAATCCATTGCGATTCCCTCAGGACCCGCAAGCCCTGATATTAACTCGGTTGACTCGCCGGTTTCAAGATTTACTTTCACAATTCTCCCACCATCAGTACAACTCACGAAGAGCGACGTTTCGTCAGGAGTCGTTTGTTCCAACGCCAGACTCGTGCATCCCAGAAGACCCTCGGCGACGGCTGTCCGTGTGGCCTTGTCATCCCCGCTCACGCGCAACAGCCGTGCCGTTCCCCCTTCGAGGACGAGCCAGCCGCCGTTCGCGGCGATGGCCGCATCCGTCGGCGCGGCGAATCCGTGCGCGAGTAGCTCGCTCTTTCCCGTCGCGCGATCGAATTGTTGCACCGTGCCGCTGAACCAACTCGTGACGAGAATGTGATCGGCGTCGGCGTACATTCCAATCGGATTCTCGAGTTCGTCGACGTAGTTGCGCGCAATATCTTTCACGGAGCGCGTGACCGCATCGACGCTGCGCACGGAGAAAACATCGCTTACATAGATCGTGTCGCGCTCGGATTCGGTCACCACGGCGATGTCGCTCGGAACCGCTAACAAGCTGCGCTTGACCTGGCGTTGGCCGCCGTCTTCGGTGTTGATCTCGTAGATCGCGTTGTTAGCCATCACCGTCACGAACATGCGATCTTTCGAGTCGAACGCGAGATTGTCCATCGCGGTCTCGAACGTCACCAGTTCCTTCTTTTCGCCGGTCGAAACATCAATGCTGTATATCTTGCCGGCCTTCGTATCCAGCGCCCAGAGCGTCCCCTTCGAGTCGAAATTCACCGCGGCCGGCGTCTCGAAACCCTCCGCGACGACCGTCAACTCGCCGGTGTCCACATTGACCTTCACGACCTGGCCCTTGAACCACAGC
>JBGTJY010000956.1:0-3018 GCA_041744855.1 Candidatus Hydrogenedentales bacterium | reverse complement strand
CGATGCGGCGGACACGGACGGCGACGTGCTGTCGTTCGGCGGCACAGTTTGGACGAACCAAGGCCGCTTGACGGTGGGGCGAAACGGTGTCGGCACAATCGACATCACGAATCTGGGCACGGTGAACACGGCGGAGCTGCGGCTAGGCGACGGGCTTTCAGGCGACGGCACGATCACGATCGTCGGCGTGCCTGTGCCCGCGAAACAATCGGTGAATCGCCTCGTCGCAGACAGCACGGCGATCGGATTGAACGGTACCGGCGAACTCATCGTGCAGGACGCTTTCATCGAGACCGGTCAGACGGAAATCGGGTCGCTCCCGACCGGCATCGGCGTGTCGACAATCGGCGGTGGCAGCGACGTCGCGCTTTGGAATGTGAACGGTCCTCTATTCGTAGGGAACGAGGGCATGGGCACACTCGAGGTGGAGCGGGGCGGAGTCGTGAACGTCACGGAGGCGAATCCCATGGCCATCGCGAACGTCGACGGCTCGGCGGGCGTCGTCGAGGTCGGCGGATTTCTCGCGCAGGTCAATGTGTCGGGGGCACTCACAGTCGGCCTCGGCGGCGACGGCACGATGACGGTCGAAAACGAAGGAAAGGTGACGGCGGGCTCGATGCGCATCGGACCCGTGGGAGTGAATCCGCCTGAAGACGCGCGCGGACTCGCGATCGTGCACGGTATGGGCACGCCTGGGGAAGAACCGCATCTCGACGTGAGCGCGGGCGACCTCATCATCGGCGAGAATGGTGAAGGCGGACTCACGCTCCTCAACGAAGCATACGCTCTCTCCAACGCTACCCGCGTTGGCACGGGCGAAGGAGGCGACGGCAGCCTTATCGTTAATTCCTCGCTTCTCGAAACGACCGACGTCCTCTTTGTCGGGCAGAGCCTGCTTGAGGAGGACACACCCACAAGTGGTGTCGTAACGCTCGTCTTCGGGGAAATTCAGGCAGGCGCGTACGTGCAGGTCTTCGGCGGATCGACCGTAGGCATTGGAACGATCCACTCGCCAGTAATCGAGATATTCGGGCAGGTCGCGCCGGGCGTCACGCTCGATAACTCGAAAGGCGCGGCGGACGAACCGATCGGCATGCTGACCTTCGATGGCGACGCCGTTCTTGATCGCGCGGTGATTACGGTTGAGGCTCGCAGTGAGAGCGAGTTCGATCAGCTTGTGGTGACGGGCGCAGCCAATTTCACCGATACGACAATCCACTTCGTCTTTATCGACGGCTACCTGCCGCAAACCGGCGATACATTTCCATTTCTCAACGCCAGCAGCATCACAATGGACGCGAACACGACCTACACCTACACCGGCGCGGCGCCGGGCTTCGAATTCGAGGTAACCGAAGTAGGCGGCGCGCTCATGTTCACGGCGCAATCCGACGCGCAACCCCACGGTGGCGGAGGCGAAGGAGAAGGCGAGGGCGACGGCGGCTGTTCGATGGTCCTCCCAAACGCCGCGGACGCTTTATCGCGCGGCTTGGGCATTGCGGCCGCCCTATTTGCAACCATGCTGCTCGGTATCACAGGGAGAATTCGCAACCAACTCCGCCGGGTACCGGCACAACGTTTCAATTGTTAGGTCTCGACTCCCAAATTCGGCCAATGTTTACAGCACGGGACATAAACGTCCTCATTGGACTTTCTGCGGAAAGTGGCATATGCTGATAGTGTAAGGAACGAAATATCGGAGGTCAGACTATGTCTCGTTTAGTGACGTTTACTTTCGCCGCGCTCGTAGCGGGCGGCGCGGCGTTTGCCGATGTGCCTGCGCAGCCGACATTCACCAAAGACATCCTGCCGATCATGCAGGAGAATTGCCAGACCTGCCACCGGCCCGTCGGCGCAAATTTGGCCGGCATGATCGCGCCGATGTCGTTGACGACCTACGCCGAAGTGCGGCCATGGTCGAAGGCGATCGGGAAAGTGGTCGAGACCCGTTTAATGCCGCCATGGCACGCGAGCGACGAAACCAGCCACAACTTTCGGAATGCCCGCACGCTGACCGCGGATGAACGCGCGACGATTATCCGCTGGGTCGAGCAGGGCGCCGCGCGGGGCAATCCGAGCGACGCGCCGGAGCCGCTGCCGGAACCCAAGACGGGTTGGGCAATCGGCGATCCGGATTTGGTGATTACGTTCCGCGAACCGTATTGGGTCGGCGACGACGTCGAAGACGTCCAGCCGTTCATTCAGCGGCGCATCGACAAGAGCGAACTACCGGAGCCGCGCTGGGTGAAGGCGATCGAGTTCAAGCCGGGCAGCGAAGTGGTTCATCACATCGTGACGTTTATCGTCGAACCCGGCGCGGTGTTGGATGTCGAGAATCAGCAGCTTTTCGGGTTGATTGCGCCGGGGACGGACCCGCAGCAGTTCGACGATGGCTATGGGATTTTGTTGTCGCCCGGCGATACGGTCGGCTTCGCGATGCATTACCACAAGGAAGTCGGCCCGGGGACGGGCGCTTGGGATTCGTCGCTGATGGCGTTGAAATTCCATGACAAGCCGGTGACGCATCCGCTCGAGATCGCGCCGTTGAGTCACGGCATCTTCGAGATTCCGCCGAAGCACCCGAATTGGCGCGTGGGCGCGGCGCACGTCTTCGATGAAGACGTGACGCTGTTGCAGTTCATGCCGCACACGCATTTGCGCGGCGCGGCGGCGAAGTACACCGCGTTTTATCCCGACGGGACGAACGAGGTGTTGTTGGACGTTCCGCAGTACGATTACAATTGGCAGACCGGCTACGACTACGCGAAGTACAAGGACCTTCCGGCGGGAACGCGCGTCGAGTGGGAAGTGCACTACGACAATTCGCCGGAGAAGGCCGCGATGGCGGGTTTCGACTCGGAAAAGGCGATCCTGTTTGGCGGCCCGACCACCGATGAAATGGATTTGGGCTGGGTGACGTATGCGACGAAAGAACCGTTGAACCGCAAGCCGCCCCGTATCACGCCCGCGCCGATGGGCGAGTTCGATCCGTCGGAGTTGATCGTGATTATGGACAAT
>JBGTJY010000955.1:0-2046 GCA_041744855.1 Candidatus Hydrogenedentales bacterium | reverse complement strand
AAAATCGGGCACGACAGTGCGATGATCTTGAACAAGCATCGTTGCAACCGGGTCGAGCTTCGCGGAAAATTCAAACAGTGAGAAAGTGCCAAGAGGCTGACGGCGCGCAGGAACGTTCACCTGATGGCCGTCGATGTCACTTAACGCATTGATGTACGGAGACGGCTCAATGTGCGCGCCAGTGAATGCGAGTGCGCGCGCCCAATCCATTCGTGCATCGGCGTCTGCAGCAGGTGGCGTTCCATCGGAGAACGGGCCTGCGATGTCGACGTCCAGCGCTGCGAGGGCTAGGTCGAGCGACTCGGTTGCACCACACATCGCGAACAGAAATCCACCTCTGTCTACAAATGTGCGGATATTCTCCGCAACCGCTTTCTTGAGAGCCGGAACATCCTGCAAACCGTATTTCTTTGCGGTGAGCATGTCACGATCACGCTGCCCGATGAACCACGGAGCGTCTCTGTACGCGAGGTAAAGTTTGTTGAACTGGCCGGTAAAATCCTCGTGATGCAGATGCACCCAGTCGTACTTGGACAAGTCGCCGTCCATCACTTCGTCGTCCCACACAGACGTGAAATCGATCCCGGCATACGTTAACGCGAGCGTTACCGCGTCATCCCACGGCGGCTGATTCGCTGGGCGATAAATGGCGATCTTAGGCACACGTTCCAGTATCACAGCATCCATATTCGAACCGGCAATCTCGGAACGAATTCCCGCAACCGTAGCGTCATTCACCGGCTCGGTGCTCACGCCATCGAGCGCCGCTCGCCGACGGATCTCGGGAGTATCTGCAAGCAGGAACGACCCACCGCGGTAGTTGAGCAACCACTCCGCTTTCTGTCCACTTTTTAGCGCGAAGAACGTAACACCGTACGCCTTGAGATGATTTCGCTGGCCGTCATCCATGGGGACGACCAACTGCTGCGCAGATAGTGAGCGAGCTGTCGCGGTTAGCGTTGCGCCGACCGCAGGAACGAACATCAACGCGAGAAAAACATTGTTCAGAAAACGCGTCGAATAGTAGTGAGTAATTTTCATTGTTACTGTTTGCTCGCCCTCGTTTTGAATACCGCATTAAGCGGCGGAATGTTACCACGTAGCTTCTCGAGATCCCGCCGTGCCTGAGGTAGAAGCGCGCTATCTGGATACTCAATCAACAACTTTTCGAAACGCAAAATGGCATCGCCGCGCTCGCCCGCATCGCGCACAGAGCGCGCCGAAGCGAGAAGCGCTTCCGGAGCTTCGGGGCTCTTTGGATAACGCGCGACGATAAGATCCCAGAGTTCAACCGCTCGAGTTGGGGGCCCGTTGACCTTGGCACCGGCGACGATGCGTGCAGCAAGAGCGTATAGGGCGGGTGCTCCATCTCCGACGGACGTTGCACCCACTGGCCCGCCGACACTCGCAGAGTCAGCAAGTGCGATGAGTCGCGCGGCCGCGCCTGCGCTATCGCGTCTGGCAAGCGCTAAAAACGCCGCGCCAAGTTCGGCTGAACGGTCGAGACGCATCCGAGCAAGAAGTCCCAGAGCATCGACCAATTCGCTTCGCTGAGTCTCCGCTCGGACAAGACGTTTTTTCGCGGTGGCTAGATCGCCTTCGTACAACGCGAGCCAGCCAGCGGTTTCGTCGTCGTCAATAAGGTCGCTCCTGGCGACCGCCGCTCTCGCACGATCGAGATCGCCTGCACGTAGCCAGGCTGCCACAAGCGGGCGGGACATCGCGGCACGGGTGCCATCGTCGAGCGATTTCGACACATCGTCGAGCCGTTTTTGTGCCTCGGCGGCGCGTCCAAGTTCACCCAGCGATGCAATCTCTATAGGTACGAGCACACGAATCCGGTCGGACGTGGTTCCGGCCGAAGCGCCACGAGCTGTCTCGCGAGCGATGGTGAGGGCGCCGGTAGGATCGCCCGCGTTAAGTGCGGCCTGAGCGGCACGCGACTGCGCCTCGAGATCTCCTAGCCGCACAAATACCGCGGTCCAGGCGTCTCGCGCAACCGGCCACGACTGCGCTAGCTCCGCACGCTCCCCAAAGTCACGCCAA
>JBGTJY010000954.1:0-4509 GCA_041744855.1 Candidatus Hydrogenedentales bacterium | reverse complement strand
GTCGTCGACGAATCTACGCGCCGCTTGAAAAGCAGCGCTACAAATGGCGGCGTGTTACGGATTTGGCGTCCGTTACTTCAAAATCTCGCGCACCTTCTTGACCTTCGGGAGCGCCACGGCTTTCACGTAGCCCTGGTTCGGATTCCGGCACACGTAATTCTGGTGATACGGCTCAGCGGGGTAGAACTCCGTCAACGGCTCGAGCGTCGTAACGATCTTGCCGGAGAATTTCCCGCTCGCTCCAAGCTCCGCGATGACTTGCTCCGCCTTCGCTTTTTCCGCGTCGTCGGCGTAGAAGATCGCGGATCGATACTGCGGCCCGCTGTCCGCGCCTTGACGATTGAGCGTCGTTGGATCGTGCGTCGCGAAGTGCACTTTGAGCAGCGATTCGTAGGCCGTGCGCGCCGGGTCGTACACGAGGCGAACCGCTTCCGCGTGGGCGGTCGTGCCGGTGCAGACTGCCTCGTAGTTCGCGGTGCGCGCGTCGCCGCCCGCGTAACCGCTCACGGCATCAAGAACGCCGTCGACTTCTTCGAACACGGCTTCGACGCACCAGAAACAGCCGCCCGCGATCACCATCGTCTCGACGGGCGTCCGGTTCACCGGCTCACCGAACGACTTCAGGTTGGTGTTCGCCGCGAACTTGAGCGACTCGGAATTGAGGCAATACCGCAGGCCGGTGGGTTCGGGACCGTCCGGGAACAAGTGGCCCATATGCGACTCGCAGCGCGGGCACAGAATCTCGGTGCGCACCATGCCATGGCTGAAATCGGGGCGTTCGAGGATATTCGTCGAACCGACGGCTTCGTAGAAACTCGGCCAACCCGTGCCCGATTCGAATTTCGATTTGCTGAGGAACAACGGCAGGCTGCACGCGCCGCAGAGGTAGATGCCTTCTTCTTTATTCTTGAGCAGTCCGCCGCAGAACGCCGGCTCCGTGCCCGAGCTGCGCAGAATGCGGAATTGCTCCGGCGAAAGCATGGCCTTCCATTCAGCCTCGGTTTTCACCACTTTCGGCGTCAACACCGGTTCGGTCAATTTCCCGCCGGTATCGATCATGCGCACGAACACCTGTTTGCTGTCGGTTTTCAAGGCCACGGGCATATCCTTCAGCGTTGAAAGTTCCTGCAATGCCTCGACGTTCACGGAGCCGGATCGTAACGTAAATACGGCGGCAAGCGCGATTGCGACTAATGCGATACCTATGACAAGGCGCATGGCGAACCCATCCTCCTACTTCGCGGAATCACCCGGTTATCTCAACTCCGGAGCGATGCTCTTTGTTCCCGCATGCGACAGCCGCCACTCAGGAGAGTGGCGTTCCCGGGTGGCCACTCAAGAGAGTGGCGTTCCCGGGTCTTCTTTGTTCCCGTACTTGGCAGCGGATACGATACTCCCCTTGCAGCGCGCGATGACTACGCACCGTTTGTAGTCGCAATTCCCCAGTGCTGCGGCATAATCATGGAATTTCGCGCGTCTAGTATTTGATCCCAACGCCAAATCGCACATGAATACGCTACCTGTCGAATATTCGCTCGGAAAATTTCCGGAGCCGGCGGAACATCCGCTGCCAGAACTGTCGCTTGCCAGGCAAATACTTCATTCATTCGAGGCCGCTCCGCATGTCGAGGCGATCGGCCCCTGGGGATCGGCCAAGGCTTTGGCCGCGCTGCAAACTGCCCAGGCGCTCGGCGCATCGCTGCTGTATGTTTCGGCCGGCCGCATCGAGTCCGAGGCCGCCTTTGAAGACTTAGTCACGTTCGCCGGCGAGAAGTCCTGCGCGTTGTTACCCGCGTGGGAAGTGTTGCCCACCGACAGTATGGAGCCGACGGACGACATCATCGCCGAGCGCATGAATGCCCTCAGCGCAATCGCCCAGGCGCGCGACGGGGGCCGGCCGATTTACGTCTCGGTATCGATTCGGTCGTTTCTGCAACGCGTGGTGGACAAGGACCGTCTGCTCGACGACGCGATCACGCTCAGCCTCGGCCAGGAAGTCGATCTCGAAGACATCGTTCAGCGGCTCATCGGGATGGGCTACGAACGCGAGTTGATGGTGGAACAACGCGGCGAACTGAGCGTGCGCGGCGGCATATTCGATGTCTTTCCGATTTCGGCGTCGCTGCCTTTCCGCGTGGAATTCTTCGGCGACGAAATCGAATCGATTCGCCGGTTCGAGCCCGAGACGCAGCGCAGCGTGGAAGAATTGGATCAAGTGACGATTCTGCCGCGCTCGGAGAAACGCACGTTGATGGAGGCGATGCGCGCCGGCGCGACGTTGCATTCGGTGGCGGACTACTTCGGGCCGAACAGTTTGCTCGTTGTCGATGAGCCGCTCGAGCTGAGCGAAGAACGCGAACGGCTCGAACAACAATTTTCCGATACGCCGTTCATGATGACGTGGGACGACGCCATATCGCACGCGCACATCGCCAAACGGCTCGATCTCGCCCAGGTCGCATTTCGCGGCGCGCCCGGCGCGCCGCGCGTAACCGTGCCGATGTTGTCCATGTCGAGTTGGGCGGGGACGATGGAGAACTTCTGGGAACAGCTCGAAAACTGGGAGCGCGAAAACTACGCGGTGCAGATTTACTCGTCGAACATGGGCGCGCGGCGCCGCATGCTCGAGCTGTTGGTCGAGCACGGGTATCGTCCCGGCACCGAGCGCTTCCATCTGCACGTCGGCGTGGGCCATATCCGCGCGGGATTCTCGGTCGCGGACGATCGCATCGCAGTACTGAGCGATCGCGAAATTTTTGGGCGCAAATACGTCCGCCGCAGCCGGCGCAGATTCAGCGCGGGCGCGTCGATCACGGCGTTTAGCGATCTAAAAGCCGGCGACTATGTGGTGCACATCGATCACGGTATCGGGCGCTATCTCGGCTTGAGACGTTTCGAAGGCAAGCGCGGCGATTTCGTCGGCATCCAATTCGCCAACAACGATATTTTGTACGTGCCCGTGTCGCACGTCGACATGGTGCAGAAGTATGCGGGCGGCGACGGCGCAGTCCCCAAAATCGACAGACTCGGCGGCGCGACCTGGGCGAAGACGCGCGCGAAAGTGAAGAAAGCGGTCCGAGATATGACGGAGGAACTGCTCAAGCTCTACGCCACGCGCGCGAGTCAAAACGGGCATGCGTTCACCGCGGATACGCATTGGCAACACGAATTCGAGGATGAATTCGAATACGAAGAGACGCCCGATCAGGTCCGCGCGATCGCCGAGATCAAAGAGGACATGGAATCGGAAAAGCCAATGGAACGGCTGCTCTGCGGCGACGTGGGATTTGGCAAGACCGAAGTCGCGATGCGCGCCGCGTTCAAGACCGTCATGGAAGGCAAGCAGGTTGCCGTGCTGGTGCCAACGACGCTGCTCGCCGAACAGCACTACACGACCTTCCGCGAACGTTTCGCCGATTTCCCGGTACGAATCGATTTCTTGAGCCGATTCCGATCCGCCGCCGAACAGAAGGAAATCGTGAACAAAATGAAGGACGGCGAGTTGGATATCGTCATCGGCACGCACCGGCTCACCTCGGGCGACATCCATTTCAAGAATCTCGGCTTGGTCATTCTCGACGAAGAGCAGCGCTTCGGCGTCAAGCACAAAGAGCGCCTCAAGCAGATGCGCACGAACGTCGACGTGCTTTCGCTTTCCGCGACGCCGATTCCCCGCACGATGCACATGTCGCTGCTCGGTGTGCGCGACATGAGCGTTATCAACACCGCGCCGAACGATCGCCTGCCGATCCACACGCGGATCGATGTGTTCGACAAGGATTTGGTCCACGAAGCGATCACGCGCGAACTCGGGCGCGAAGGCCAGGTATTCTATCTGCACAACCGCGTACAGACGATCGGGAAAGTCGCGACGATGATTTCCAAACTCGTGCCGCAGGCCCGCGTCGGCATCGCGCACGGCCAAATGCCCGAAGCCGAACTCGAATCAGTGATGACGAAATTCGTGCACAAGGAAATCGACGTGCTCGTGTGTACCACGATTATCGGCTCGGGCATCGACATCCCGAACGCGAACACGATCATCGTCGACCGCGCGGATCAATTCGGGCTTTCGGAGTTGTACCAATTGCGCGGCCGAGTTGGACGTTACAAGCACCGCGCGTTCGCGTATTTGCTGGTTCCGGGCGATAAGGCGCTCACCGAAGAAGCGCAGAAACGGCTAAAGGCGCTCGAGGAGTTTTCGACGCTGGGCGTCGGGTTCAAGATCGCCATGCGCGACCTTGAGATTCGCGGCGCGGGCAATCTGCTTGGCCACCAGCAGAGCGGCTACATTGCGTCGGTCGGCTACGACACGTACACGCAGCTCATCGAAGAGGCCGTCGCGGAGGCGAAGGGCGAGCCCGTGAAGACCGCGTATCTGCCGCCGTTCGATCTTGGGGGGGATGGGCTTATACCGGAGGAGTACGTCTCGTCCGAGTCGCAGAAGATCGCGCTCTACAAACGCATCGCGAGTTTGCGAACGCGCGACGATGTCGACGAAATGAAGGC
>JBGTJY010000953.1:0-2175 GCA_041744855.1 Candidatus Hydrogenedentales bacterium | reverse complement strand
ATGAACGCCCGCTCCGGCTCGCCCGCGAAAATCACGTCGGCCGGTTCGTCCAGAGTCTGAATTGTCCGCTCCACCGCGCGCACGCCGAGATCGACGATACTGACGCTGTCGGAAATCTGGTTAACGACCCATAGCTCGGTGTCCGTGCGGAAACGCGCGGAGACGGGATCGAGTCCCACCGGAACGGAGAATTGGTGCACGGGCACGCCGGTGCTCACATCGAAGATTTCGACGCGGTTGTCGGGCGTGTTGCACGCGGCCAGCGTATTACCGTCCGGACTCAAGGCGAGCGGCGATACGTGGGCAGTTTCGTAGTTGACGAACGACCCTTGACCCCAGGCGCCGATACTGACACACATCGTCAGCAGCAAACCCGCCCAACCAACCACTTTTACCGCACGCATGAGAATGCTCCCGTTTGACTATGTGTGATCCCACTATACACCGCCATCGCGCGATTTCGTTACTTTTCCCCGATATTTCTGCGGGAAATCAAGGCCACCCAAGCCGAGAATGGCGCTTAAAACTCCTCTCCGTGTCCCGGGGCGACGTCGCAATCCCATCACCCATGTGGGACGACGGCTCTGTCCCCGCGTAATAGAGACGAATGCGGGGCGCATTTGGGGAAGTAAAATTCGCATCTCTGGTACCGCCGCTTTTCCAAGCGGCGAGTTTGGGAGCGCGTCCACGACTCGCGCCGCTTGGAAAGCGGCGGTACCGGTGTTGTCGCTCGACGTGATAGTGACGCGCCCGCCGGAATTCGGATATCCTCACCTACTCCCATCGAAACGAAAGGACCGTGACATGCTTCGCCCCGCTACACTCGTTTTCGCTTTTCTCCTGCTTGTCTCCGCTGCATGGGCACAACCGACGCCCCCGCGCGCCGCGAAAAATCAGGGCCTCTCGGAAAATCGCCTCACGCGAATTCGCGCGGTCACCGAGGAACATATTGCCGCGGGGCGAATGGCAGGGGTGGTCACCGTTATTGCGCGCAACGGAAAGGTCCCTTACTTCAAAGCCTTCGGTATGGCGGACATGGAAAACAAAGTGCCCATGGCGAAGGACACCATCTTCCGCATTTACTCGATGTCGAAACCCATCACGAGCGTCGCCACGATGGTTCTCTTCGAAGAGGGCCACTTTCTGTTGACCGATCCGGTCGAGAAGTATCTGCCAGAACTCGCCAATCGCGATTACGTCGAAATCGCCGATGGCGCCGAGAAGCTCGTTGACGCGAAACGATCGATCACGATCCAAGATCTCCTGCGCCACACCTCGGGGTACACGTACGGCCTCGGCGGCGACGCGTACGACAAGCGCTACGCCGACGCAGGCATACTGCTCAAGGACAAGAATCTCGCCGAGACGATCGACAAGCTCGAAGAAATCCCGCTGAAACATTCGCCCGGCGACGAATGGACCTACGGCGTCAACACCGACATCCTCGCGCGGCTCGTCGAGGTCGTCTCCGGCCAAACGTTTGACGAGTTCCTCCAGGAGCGCATCTTCGATCGGCTCAAGATGTCCGACACGGGGTTCGTCGTGCCGGAAGAAAAGCGCAGCCGCCTCGCCCAGCTCTACACGCGTGGCGACGACGGTAAGCTCTTCGCGAATCCCGATATCACGCGGAGCTACCAAGGCGTGGAAGGCTATTTCAGCGGCGGCGCGGGGCTCTACTCGACTGCGGGAGACTACTTGCGATTCTGCCGGATGCTGCTCAATGGCGGCGCGCTCGACGGCCAACGCATCCTAAGCCCGAAGTCCGTCGAGCTCATGTCCAGCGACGCGCTAGACGACATCCCCGCCGATTTCCCGTGGTCGGACGGCGCGGGCTTCGGCCTCGGATTCCAAGTCACGACCGATCTCGGCGCGACGGGCATGCTCGGATCCGTCGGCGAATACGGCTGGGGCGGCGCCGCGGGCACGCGATTCTGGATCGATCCGAAAGAAAAAATGATCACGCTGTACATGATTCAGATTCTTCCGCACACGGGTTTACAGTTCAGCAGCCAGTTTAAGAATTTGGCGTACCAGGCGATTGAGAAATCGAACGTGAATTAGCCTCATGTGAAGGCGGTTACTTGTAGCGCTGCTTTTTAAGCGGCGCGTCGTGATCGTCTGCAACATCTGCGAATCGCGCCGCTTGAAAAGCAGCGCTACAAATGGCCGCGTCGG
>JBGTJY010000952.1:0-3493 GCA_041744855.1 Candidatus Hydrogenedentales bacterium | reverse complement strand
GCACGGCTCCACCTTGAACTACATCGAAGGCGGCGAAGATTTCACGCGCGAGAATCATCACGGCCGCAACATCCGCTTCGGCATTCGCGAACACGGCATGTGCGCGATCATGAACGGCATTGGCTATCACGGCCTCTTCCGCGCGTCCGGCGCCACGTTTCTCGTCTTCGCGGATTACTGTCGGCCATCGATCCGGCTCGCCGCGCTCTCGCGCTTGCCGAACATCTACATCTTCACGCACGACTCGATCGGCGTGGGCGAAGACGGACCCACGCACGAGCCGGTCGAGACGGTGAGCGGCTTGCGCGTGATTCCGCAGCTCGACGTGATCCGTCCGGCTGATCCCGAGGAAACGGCGGGCGCGTTTGTGGCCGCGGCAGAACGCACGGATGGCCCCACGCTTCTCGCGCTCTCGCGGCAGGCGGTACCGCTCTTGAGTGAAATCGATGCGCAACTGCGCCGCGAAGGCGTGGCGCGTGGTGGCTATGTCGCCAAACGCGAGAGCGCCGAGCTCGATCTCATTCTCCTCTCGTGCGGCAGCGAACTGCAGCACGCCTTCGCGGCCGCGAAAGAACTCGGCGACGGCACGCGCGTCGTCTCGATGCCGTGTTTCGAACGCTTCGAGCGGGAGTCGGCGGAGTATCGCGAGGAAGTCATCCCGAGCAGTTGCCGGCGCCGCGTGGCGATCGAAGCAGGCGTGACCGGCCTCTGGTACAAGTACGTCGGCCTCGATGGGAAAGTTGTGGGCGTCGATCGTTTTGGTCTAAGCGCGCCGGGCGACGTCGTGATGAAGGAACTCGGAATCGACGCGCAACACGTTATCGATGCGGCGCGCGAGTTGTAACGTAGAGCAAGTTTTCAACTTGCTCGTTCCGGGAGTGCAAGTTGGAAACTTGCACCACTGATTGATCGCCGCGGGCCGAACCATCGATCGCGCCGCGGTCGCGTCCCACTACGACGAGCTGGATCATTTTTATCGCGAGGTCTGGGGCGACCACGTGCACCACGGCCTGTGGCTGCGCGGCGACGAAACGCGCGAACGCGCGGTCGAGCAGTTGGCGGAACTCGTCGCGCAGAACGCGCAGGCGGGGGAGGGAGTGCGCATCTGTGACATCGGCTGTGGTTACGGCGCGACCGCGCGTGTGCTGGCGGGGCGCGGCGCGGAAGTGACGGCGATGACGATTTCGCCCGCACAATTTGCGGTCGCGGAAGAACGCCAGGCGGGAAATTCGAATCCGAAATTTCTGCTTGGCGATTGGCTGGAGAACGAACTGCCCGCGGAGTCGTTCGATGCCGCGGTCGCGATCGAAAGCTCCGAGCACATGCCGGATCTCGGTCGTTTTTTCCAACAGGCGCATCGTGTGCTGCGCGCGGATGGCCGACTGGTAATCTGTGCGTGGCTCTCCGCGAAAGCGCCCGGTCCGCGCGCGCAGAAGTGGTTGCTCGAGCCGATTTGTCGCGAAGGTCGCATGCCGCAAATGGGCAACGCGCAGGATTACGAAATGCTCGGAGAACGAGCCGGCTTTCGCCTTTTGCAGATGGAAGACATAACGAAGAACGTCGCGCGCACCTGGCCGGCGATCGTGCGGCGATTGCTGGCAAAGTTGGCGACCGACCCGCGATATCTGCGTTTTCTCGTTAGCCGACACGCGCACAACCGCATCTTCGCGCTCACCATCCTCCGGATCTGGATCGCGTACCGCATCGGCGCGATGCGTTATGGCGTTTTCACTTTCGTGAAGGTGTGATTTTGAAGTCCGGGTAGCACGCGCGTCTCGCGTGCTGGTTGCCCGCGTCTCGCGGCGACGGACTTCCCTCGGTTGTGCGAGACGGAGGCGTCGAGAAAGTCCGCGACGGCGAGACACCGTCGCCAGCACGCGAGACGCGCGGCTACCCGGCCTCCACCGCTTCCCGCGCCCGATCTTCAAAGCGCGTGTATTCCTTGATGAACGTGAGCGGCACATCGCCCGTCGGACCGTTACGCTGCTTCGCGATGATCAGGTCCGCCTTGCCTTCCGATTCCTGCCGTTCCTCATCGGAGTCCGCGTAGTACTCCTCGCGCACGAGCAAGCCCACGAAATCCGCATCCTGCTCGATGCTGCCCGATTCGCGCAAATCGCTCAAACGCGGACGCCCCTTGCTGTCGCCCGTGCGGTTCTCCGGATTACGGTTCAACTGCGCGAGCACGATGACGGGAATCTTGAGTTCCTTCGCCAGGCTCTTCAGGCCCGCCGAGATTTCAGAAATTTCGATCTGCCGATTATCCTGCCCGCGCCGGCTGGTGGAACGAAGAAGCTGCAGGTAGTCGACCACCACCAGCTGAATGTCGTGCTGCGATTTTAACCGCCGCGCCTTCGCGCGGAGCTCGAGAATGTTCAACCCCGCCGTGTCGTCGATGAACATCTGCGCCTCCGCCAGTTTCGAAGCTGCGGACGTGAGCGTGGAAAAATCCCGTTCCGCGAGAAAGCCGTCGCGCACCTTTTTGGAATTCACCCGCGCGCGCGAGCAGAGCAGACGTTGCACGAGCTGTTGCGCGCTCATTTCCAGGCTAAAAATCGCGACCGGCTTCCGTTGTTCGATTGCGACGTGTTCCGCGATGTTCATCGCGAACGCCGTCTTGCCCATGCTCGGCCGCGCCGCGACCACGATCATCTCCGCGGGATGCAGGCCGCTCGTCATTTCGTCGAGCATTTTGAATCCCGTGGAGAGGCCGGTGATGCTGCCGCGATTCGCGTAGAGCGCTTCGATGGATTCGATCGCCTCCATCACCTGCTCGCGCATCGAAGGCATCTGGCCTTTGAAGCGATCCTCGCCCACGGCGAAGATTTTCTTCTCCACTTCGTCGAGCAGATTGTTCACTTCGTCCTGCTCTTCGAAGGAACGGCGGACGCTTTCCGTGCAGGCCGCGATGATCTGACGCAGAATAAATTTGTCGCGAACGATCTCGAGGTAGTAGGTCACGTTCGCGGCCGTCGGCACGAAGGTGAAGAGATTCGTGATCGCAGCGGCGCCGCCGACGGCCTCAAGCGTATTCCGATCGCGCAAGACCTGCGTGAACGTGATCAGATCGATGCCCTGGCCGGCGTTCCAGAGTTCCACCAAAGCGGAATAAATGATCTGGTGCGCGGGGAGATAAAAATATTCCTCGTTAATTTTCTCCACGCACTCCGCGATGATATCGCGCGGCGAGATGAGCATGGAACCGAGCACACCCTGCTCCGCTTCGAGGCTATGGGGCAACGTCCGACCAACATCCTGTGGAGAAGCTGTCGATAAGGTGCGATTCGCCTTATCGCCGTTCCGGGGCGTCGAGCCTCGGTCAGCGCCATTCGCCGCTGTCTTGCGAGGCCCCTCAGGATTACTCCCGTGGGGATCTCTCGGCATTTCTTATTTCGCGTCGCGTTTACGTGGGGGACGAGACCTGGAATCGGATTCCTCGGCCGCGTCGTTCGCTTCCGGCTTCGGCTCGGCGGCCGACTTGACGGTAAATTTC
>JBGTJY010000951.1:0-4970 GCA_041744855.1 Candidatus Hydrogenedentales bacterium | reverse complement strand
GACGATGAGGTCCTCCGCGAGCTCCGTCAAGTTTTTGGCGGCGATTTCGAGGCGGTCGATGTTTCTTCGTTGATGCTCGATCCCGATTCGGGTAAGGCGAGTCAGTTCGCAGGCGAAGGGGAAGGGGAGGGAGAAGGCGACGGTGGGGGAGAGGGTGAAGGCGAGGGTGAGGGTGACGGCGCGATCGATGTGTCCGGCTGTTCCGCGCTTCGGCGTGGGGAATTATCCCGACTGTGGATCGACTTCTGCGTTGTTTTGTTTTCCGCGGCGGCGATGGCACTCATGGCCGACGTGAAATCGGCTCGGCGCGAATCGCGCTCTAAGTTGTTTTGAAAGTTTTCCTTTTGGTTAGACCCGTTCCACGTTCTGTTTGAACATGGCGAGCCCGTCTTCGAAATCTTTGCCGATCATCTTGTCCATATTCATGAAAAGTCCCATGATTTGCGGCATCAGTTTTTCGTTTCGCCCCGTCATCGTCCAGACTATTCGGCGCTGCGCTCCTTCTTCCTCAATTCTCCAAAACGTTTGATTCGTGCCCGCGAACGGACGGAAAAATTCCAGCTTCACTTCGACAAGACGCGGCGGCTCTGCTTTCGTAATCGTCATTTTTCCCGCGCCGACGTTTTTGTTTCCGTCCCAACTGTGCGTGGATCCGACTTCGCCCGGACCTCCGGTCTGTTCCGTTTTCATATTCGGGTCGCGCTTGTGCCAGGGCGACCATTCGTGGAAGCGACTGAGATCGCTTAGCAACGCGTAGACGTTGCTTGCGCTTGCGCTCGTAGTCGCTGAGCGTTCCACCTTGAAGTCTTTTGGCCGCGACTTCGCGGCAATAATGATTCCGCCGACGATCAGGACCAACACGATCACAATTCCCATCAAGATATTCATAGAAGTGTCCTACGTAGCGGAATGAGTTGCCGCACCCGGGCGTCGCGCAAATAGATGCCCGCCCACGTTAAGATGCCGACGATGACACCGCCGACGAACATGGGGTCTTCAACGCGCGCGTGGGTGGCCGTCGCGCCGCCGAGGTAGCCCGTGATCAGTATCGCGCCGAGAACGGCTGTCTGCGGTAGGAGATAGACGACGACGCACGCGAGCTCGACGATTCCAATGATGCTAATGAGGCTTTCCGGATACCCGAATTCCTCGAAGCCCGTCAGCACGCCCTCCGGTTTCATGAGTTTCATGACGCCGCTGAATGTGAGCAATCCCATCACCAGCGCCGAAATCACCCGGCCCGTCCACAACATTGCCTTTGAACTGCCGCTCGTTTCTATCCCTGCATTCATGCGCGTTTCTCCGTTTCCGCTTGGCCCGTCACCCATCGGTGACTCTGCGCCGTAGTATAGCGCCAATCGGGGGATTGGCGTTCCCAGGTGGATTGCTATTTCTCGCCCAGCATTTTCGCCAGCGTGTTGAGCATCGTCGTCCAACCCGCCTGCGTGCGGTCCGCGTACTCGGACCACTTCGCGTCCATGTCATGGGTCACCGTGAGTTCGCAACCGGTTTGCGTCGGCTCAATCTCGATCGTGACGACACTCTCCTCTTCGGAGTCGCCCGCGATTCCCCACGTGAACGCAAGCCGCCGGGGATCATCGATGACGCGATAGGTGCCGACGTGATCGATGAGGGCATCGCCGCGCCGAACATAGAACGAGAACTTCCCACCAATACGCGGGTCCACGTTGAGGTGGATGATCTCCTCGTCGCGCACGGACGGCCCGAACATCCACGACCCGATGTGTTCCGGGTCGAGCCACGCGTCGAAGACTTTTTCCGGCGCCGCGTCGAAACAGCGTGTGACGCGCACCTTAACGCCGTTCGTCGCACTACTTTTCTCGATCACGTTTGCGCTCCTTGCCCGCGATTCCCTCAGGTATTAGGCCATCCAGCGTATACGTTTCTCCTGTCAGCCCGCGACTACGCACGTTTCGCGAACTCAGGACGCTTATTGAGATTGTCTTGAGCGATCGTCTCTAATACCACGGTATACCTTGTACGCCTCTGGCGCGTTAGTTGCATGTGGTCGAGCGACGGGATCTTTGAGGGCGACGACCTACGTAGGTTGGGTCAAACTTTCGCTATAATTTCGTCCTGCCGTCCGCGCTAGAAACCGCTTGGGCAATATCGTGACGAATCGAATATCTTCTTCTTCTGAGCATCCTCCGGACCGCGTTGAGGTCGATGCCCAGCAGAGTAAGGCGGAGTTTGACGCGGTGCGCCTTGCGGCGATCGTGGAATCGTCCGACGACGCGATTATCTCGAAGGACCTCAACGCTATCATCATGACGTGGAACCGCGGGGCGGAACGCATGTTCGGCTATACGGCCGAGGAAGCCATCGGCCAGTCGGTGACCATGCTGATCCCCACCGACCACCTGAATGAGGAGCCGCAGATTCTCGCGCGGATTAGGCGCGGCGAGCCTGTCGATCACTACGAAACGGTGCGGCGGCGCAAGGATGGATCGTTGTTGGACATTTCGCTGACCGTCTCGCCGCTGAGAGACAGGACAGGCACGATTGTCGGCGCGTCCAAAATCGCTCGCGACGTCACGGAAAAGAAGAAGGCCGATCAAAAGCTGTACGAGAGTGAGGAACGGTATCGCACGCTGTTCAATTCGATGGACGAAGGCTACTGCATCATCGAAGTGCTGTTCGACGATCGCTCGAAAGCGGTCGACTACCGGTTCATCGAGATCAATCCCGCGTTCGAGAAACAGTCTGGGATGAAGGAGGTGATTGGCCGGCGGATGCGGGAGTATGTCACCGAAATCGAGGAACACTGGCTATTGAACTACGGCAATGTGGCGCTCACGGGCAATCCCATTCGCTTCGCCGGGGAATACAAGGGGCTTGATCGATCGTTCGAGGTCTACGCG
This sequence comes from Candidatus Hydrogenedentales bacterium, assembly GCA_041744855.1. Lineage (GTDB taxonomy): Bacteria > Hydrogenedentota > Hydrogenedentia > Hydrogenedentales > JBGTJY01. The sequence continues at coordinate 2,088 of JBGTJY010000951.1, read as the reverse complement.
TTTCGCGTAGGCGAGCCGAGTCAAAATCGGGTCGCTGTCCTCTTCACCGATATCACCGCGCGCCTCGCGGCAGAGCAGGCCCGCCGCCAGTCGGAAGTGCGCTACCGCCGATTGTTTCAGGCCGCCATGAACGGCATCCTAATCCTCGACGCGCAGACCGGCACGATTACGGACGTGAACGCATTCATGGCGGATTTGCTCGGCTTCGAACGTGAAGCAATCGTCGGCAAGGAACTTCACGAGATCGGAATGTTCAAGGACACCGAGGAAAGCAAGGAAGAGTTCCGCAGGCTCCAGCGAGAAAAATACGTGCGCTACGACCACCTGCCGATGCGAAACGCCCGGGGCGAGAAGGTCGAGGTCGAGGTCATCGCCAATATGTACCACGAAGACGAAACGCTCGTCGCTCAGTGCAACATTCGCGACATTTCGGACCGTGTGGCGATGCAGGCGCGCCTGACCCTGCAGGCCGAACAACTCGCGACGGAATCGCGCAGCAAGGACGAGTTCCTGGCCATGCTGAGCCACGAACTCCGCAATCCGCTCGCGCCCATTCGCTCCGCGGTGCATCTCCTGCGCAGCCGCGAGCGCGGGGACGAAGACCTCATTAGCCGGCAGGCGCGCGAGATTATCGATCGGCAAGTCGGCAACCTCACGAAACTCGTGAACGACCTGCTGGAAGTCTCGCGCGTCGTCAGCGGCCGCGTTCGCCTCACGCAGCAGACGGTGGACCTCAACCAGGTCCTTCAACACGCCGTTCAGACGGCAAGGCCCCTGATCGAAGAGCGGAAGCACGAACTCCTCGTGAATACGTGCCCCGACCCGGTGTGGATTAGCGCGGACAGCACGCGCATCGAGGAGGTCTTTATCAACCTGCTCGACAACGCCGCGAAGTACACCCCGGACGGCGGACGCATCGAGGTCTGGTGCGAGCAACCCTCTGGGGGGAACTACGCGCAAGTCCGAATCCGCGACAACGGCGCGGGTATCGACAGCGAATTGCTGCCTCGGATTTTCGAGCTGTTTACCCAGGCCGACCGCTCCCTCGCACGCTCCGCCGGAGGGCTCGGCATCGGCCTGTCGTTGGCCCAACGCTTGGTGAATATGCACGGCGGTAAGATCGAGGCGCAGTCGCCGCCGGAAGGCGCGGAAACGGGGAGCGAGTTCCTCGTGAAGTTGGGGATCGCTGACGCGCCCGTGGAATCAGAAACGACGCGAGATTCGATCGACGGCGACGTTAATAACGCTGGAGCGGGGGAGGGGCTGCGCGTGCTGGTCGTCGATGACAACATCGACCTTGTCATGACGCTCGCGACAACCCTGCGACAAAAGGGTTACTCTGTGCAGTCGGCTTACACCGGCCCGAGCGGCCTGAAGACCGCCCAGCAGTGGCGTCCCGACATCGTGTTGTTGGACATTGGCCTTCCCGAACTGGACGGTTACGAAGTGGCCAGGCGAATTCGTTCGGAGCCTTTTGCGGAGCTGAGCAACGCCCGGCTGATTGCGCTCACTGGCTACGGCCGGGATGCGGACATCGACATGGCGCGCGAAGCCGGCTTCGATGGCCACCTCGTCAAACCCTGCGACATAGAAGACCTGGATAGATTGATGCGCTCAACGACAAGAGAACTCCAACAAACATGAACCAGTCCCCGCGCGAATGCCGCGTGCTCTGTGTCGACGACCATCCCGACATCCGCAAATCGTTGGCGATGGTGCTCGACGCGGAAGACGACATGCAGTGCGTCGGCTGCCTGGCCTCCGCCGACCACCTGGTCCAAGAGGTCGAGCGCCTCAGCCCGGACGTCGTCCTGCTCGACGCCACGATGCGCGGCAAGAACCCATTCGACGCCATCCGAGAACTCACGGCCGCGCATCCCAAGGTGAAGACCATCGTGTTCACCGGCCACGCCGACGCGGACGTTTTCCGGAACGCCAAGAACGCCGGTGCGTGCGAGTGCGTATCCAAAGGCGTGGACCCGAGCGCGCTGCTGGATGTTATTCGTCAAGCGTGCGGGTTGGCGGATTTGAACGCGGCCCCCAGGGCCGTCTTATAGCCGACAGAAGTCTATAGCCTTGAACTTCGTC
>JBGTJY010000950.1:0-10004 GCA_041744855.1 Candidatus Hydrogenedentales bacterium | reverse complement strand
CACCGGATCGAAAACGGCAGCGTCTTTCTCGCGGAGTTCGTTGACCCGATCGTCCACGCGAGCGAAGGCGTCCTCTGCTTTCGCGCGGACGGGAATGATTTCCATTAACAGCGGTACCTGGTCTGCGATTTGCATCGCGAGCTTTAGACTCGAGTGTGCAGCTTCGTAGTCCGGTTCGAGCGCGTTGTCCATCTCGGCGACGGCCTCGTCCAAAAGCAAATCCGCGTCGTTCAACATCTCCTGCGCGCGCAAGTTTTCGATGCTCCGCAAGTCGGCCAACCGTCGTTCGAGTTGTGGACGTAATTCCGCGCTATTGGCGCCCTCTCGAGCCTGTTCGATCGCGTCCTGGAAGAGCCGGATAGCTTCCATATAAAGCGCGCGGGCTGAGTTTTCATCGCCCGCCGCGCCCCGCGCGTTGGCGTCTTCCAGTTTCTGCTTACCCTTCAACCGTTGATTACGGCCGAACCGAACGATATTCCCGTCTGCGTCGACTTGCTGTTCCAGCTTCGTCGCCTCAGCGCGAAGTTCGACAGTCGTCATGCCCTGCAGCGTTTGGGTTGTGGGCCCGCCTCCCGGAGGCGGCCGGTCGCGCGTTGCCCAGAAGGCAAACGCCGCGCCGAGTACCAGAATAATCGCGACGAGGAATACTCCAAGCGCGCGCGTAGCGCCTCGGGGCGCCGGCTGGGGCAAGCCGGTCGTCGTGGGTGGCGTCGATTCATCACCGCGCGGCAGCCGGACCTTGCGCGCGAAAGGGTTTCCGAACGGGCCCACGCCGTGCTTGGCGGCCTCGAGATCGTCGTACAACTCGGCGGCGGATTGGTAGCGGCGTTCCGGTTTGTTTTGAAGACACCGCATGACGATGCGGTCGAGCTTCTTCGGGATGCCTTTGATGACTTTGGAAGGCGGCTCGAAATTGCCGCTTGGAATTTCGCCGGTGAGCATCTCGTAAATCATGACGCCGAGCGAAAAGAGGTCCGTGCGGCGGTCGACCTTCGTCGGGTCGTAGCGCTGTTCGGGCGATTGATAGTGGAACGTGCCCATGACCATGTTCGACATCTGCAGATGTTGGTTGGTCATGAGTTTCGCGAGCCCGAAGTCGAGAATCGTCAAGTTGTGACTCTCGTCGAGCATGACGTTCGCGGGCTTGAGATCGCGGTGGATCGTTTTGCCATGCGCGTACATCAACGCGCGGCAAAGTTTCTGCGCGAAATCGATCACTTCGTGGGGCGGCAGGCTGCGGCCCTGCTGGTGGAGATACTTGTGCAGCGTGACGCCGGGCAGAAACTCCATCGTGAAAAACTGGAGTCCTTTTTCTTCGTCGACGCCAAGGTCGTGGACGCGCACGATGCTCTCGTGCGACAGGCGCTGCAGCACTTTGATTTCCGTGAGGAACCGCTGTTGTGCGACGGTATCCGCGACCAAGCGCGGCAGCATCACCTTGAGCGCGCGCGTTTCTTGGAGTTTGATGTCTTCGACGAGATACACCGCGCCCATGCCGCCGACGCCGAGCTCCTTGACCACGCGGAACCGATTCGTGATCATCGTATTCGGCACCAAGCGAATCGACTTCTGTTCGCGCTCGAAGTCCAAAACCGCGGATGGGTCCTGCGCTAAATCGTCGAGGATGCTGTCCGTCGGGATGTCCTGCGGCTGGCTGAGCGGGAGATGATACGTTTGGTCGGCGTCGTGGACGGGATGATCGCTGGAGACAAATCCGCGGCCGGCGTTGACCGGCTCCGCATTGCTACCCAGAATACTATCGAGAGGTACCTGTGAATCGGAGACGATGGGGCGTTTGCCGGGGACCCGCGGCGGGGGCGTCTCCTGGCCGGTCGGAGCGGAGTGCTCCCCCGATTCCCCGTGCTCTTCGAACTCGTTGGGCACCCTAATGACCCCGCGTTTCCTGAAGTTGCCGATTCCGGTCTTTGTATAGTTGATCGACCGGGATTATCTCATTGAACCGGTAGCCGCGACCAGTTGGAAAACCAAGTAGTACCAAAGCGCAAATGTAGAGCATTTATAACACAATTTGCAGTAATGTCGCCCGCCTGGTCGCATGCGCACGCTGCTCCCGGCTGCGCAGTGCGGACATTCAATAAAACAGCAAACTTGGGTACAAACTATTCCCCGGCCTTTACCCGCTTACCGAAATATACCAGATTCCACAGTTTGCAGCAAAGGCGATTGCCGCGCTAACTCCGTGACAGGACGAGCCTAAGCGAGTATCTAAGACTGGGCGGCATCGTTCGCTCGAGTCCGCAATACGTGCGGTCGCAGGAGGAATGGTTCCAAGGATTGCTCACGTTTGACAATTGACGGGTGCGCGTATAATTTACGCTGGTCGAGCGTTCGGGCCCGGATTACAATCCGAGGCGTGATGCGAACTTGACTCAGAAGCGGCTTCGTTCCGAATGGGGCCGCCGCGCCGCAGTAACCAAGAGGGGTCGCATCAATGCAGTTCAGCAAGGGATTCTCCGTTTTCGTCGGCCGAGCGAGCCGCGTTTCCAGGTTGGGGTTTTCCGTCGCGGCCTTGATTTGTTTTTCGGGTTGTACGCAGCTTAATCCCGATTTCACCGCCGACCTCACCGGGGGGCATCCCGGACTCGAAGTTACGTTTACGAACACCTCGACCGTGGGTACACCGACGGGGGGCGCCAAGGCCATTGCGGGGACGGCGGACAAATCGGCGCCTCGCATCGAGAAGCCCCGGCAAGAGACGAAGGCGCCGTCGCGTACCTCACCCCGAACGATACCGTTGCCGACCCGATTCTCCGTCGCCTTTTCGCTCGACCCGGGAACGGAGGTACCCGTAGGCAACACGATCTCGGCGGTCAACGCGTCCGCGGGGGCCGACGTGTCGGAGTGGGAAGTGCGCGCGCCCGACGACACGGTCATCTTTCCGCCGGACACCGATCCGGATGCAGGACGCACACGCAATCTGCCGGAGGTGATGCTCGAGTCCGCGGGCATCTACGAAGTGACGTTGCGCATTCAGAACACGGAATTCGGCGCGACGGATTCGCTGACGCAGACCGTTCGCGCGGGGACGCAAGTGGACGCGGGGACGGAAGAAGAGGCGGTCTACATTTGGGATTTCGGAGACGGTACCGCGCCGCGAGAAATCGGCGCCGACCAGCCCGTGGTGCATACCTATGCGGCGCTCGGTACATACACCGTGTCGCTCACGATGCGCCAGGGCGGCCAGGAAGCGATTGAAACGAAAGAGGAATTGATCCGCATCTTCGAAACGCCGGAGAGTATGGAGTTTCAAGTCGTTCAACAGTCCGGCGGCGGCGGGGCCGCGTCTGCGTTCACGGACCTCACGGACGCAAGCGAGAACGATCCGATCGTGACGCGAATTTGGGCTTTCGGCGACGGCGATACGACGACAACGACGGGCGACGTCGTCTCGGTGAACCATACGTACACGCAGGCGGGTGTCTATACGGTCTCGCTGACGGTCGTTACGCAAAACGGCGGCGAATCGATGGCGACGAGGACGGACGTCGTGCAAGTCGTACCGTCGGGAACGTCGATCGGACCGGCTAGTTTCGATATCGAGAATTATTTCCCGTTAGAAGTGGGGAATCGCTGGGTGTATCGCAGCACCGGTTCGACTTCGTACGTGCCGTTCCACTTCGCGCTGAGCGTCGTGGCGGAAACGGAAGTGCGTATCGAGGATGCGCCCGCGCTGACGGTGTACACCGTTGCCGTGCAAGATTCCCTCGATCGCAACTTCGAGCCCGAGCCGGGCGCTGGCCCGCTGAGCGGCGGATTCCTTTTGACGGAAATCGAAGGCGCGCTTTATGCGTTTCGCGATCAATCGGCGCTGGACCTCTACGTGCGCGAGGGACAGTTCGAGGCCTTCTATGCGTTTCCGATTGCGAACGGGAATATCGCGCCGATGGTCGCTACGCTCTTCGATCCGCAACTCGGCGTGCTCACGGTGGATTACGAAGAAGGCGCGCTGTCCGAATTCCTACCGGACCTGTTGACTGAAGCGGAATATCGCGCGATCGTGGCCGCGGCAAAATCGGCTGAAAAGCAATCGCGGCGCGGAGGGTTGGCCCAACCATCCGACAGCAGAGGCGGGGTCGGCAAACGGTTGGTGTCCTCCAATTCGAGCGGCGCCAAATCGTTGCCCGCCGCAACCAAGGGCACCGGTACGGAAGGCGCCATCGCGATCGAAGACATTGGCGTTGGCGATCAGCCGAACAGCATCGCGCTCGTAGTCGATGACGTCATCCCGTACGTCTTCTCCGAGGGCGTGGGGATTACGTACCTCGTCGGTTCAGCGCTTACCGGATTCTTCCCATTCGCGACCCTCGGACCCGGCAGCCAATACTTCGCGGTCGAGAGCACGTTCACGCTCGAATGGGCGCTTGTGGGTGGCGAAATTTTCGGCGAGGACGATCACAACGATATCAGCGACCCAGTGTGCATTTTCCGCGCCGGCGAAGGCGGGACGGACGGATGCCCCGCGTTGGAAGACGCGTACCCGACGTTGCTGTTGCCGAACTTTGGCGCATTGCCTGGCCATCTTTCGGGCGCGGATGTGGACGTGTTTTATATTTCCACTCAGTATTCGGAGCAAGGGATCACGTATGAACTCGCCGTTGCGGCCGTCGATGGCGTCAGCCGCCTCCGTACGGATTTAATAGAGTTTGTGCGCGGCAATGACGGCGAAATTCGCGCGGTGCAGGGCGAGCCGTTGTCGACCGATTCATTCACGCAACGCGAAGACGGGTCCGAATTCTTGTTGAGGGTTACAAACCCCACCGGCTCGGGCGAAATCGGGTACACGGTCGAGCTGACAGTCGGCGTGGGCGAGGACATGCACGGCGACGACCCTGCCTCCGCCACGCCGATCGCGGTCGGCGGCTCCTTGCGCGGAATACTTAACGGCGACGGCGACGTGGACGTATTCCGCTTCGACGCGGTCGCCGGCGCGACGTACAGCATCGAAACGAGCAGTGCGTCGTTTTCCGAGACGGATACCTCGCTTACGTTGCTTGATGCCAATGGGAACGAAATTGCCTTCGATGACGATTCAGGCTTCGGCTTGTTTTCGCTCATCGTTCACACAGCCACGACGACGGGTCCGCTATTCGCCGTCGTCTCGGGTTTCGATGACGGCGTCGTAGGTCCATACACCATATCGATCATCAGCGGGGCGACGTCGGGCGGCGAGGACGATCACGCCAACAACGTCGACGATGCGACACCGCTCACGGTAAACGGTCCCGAAGTCGCGGGGAACCTCGAACAATTTGGCGATTTCGACGAGTTCACTTTCGAGGCCCAGGCCGGGCAAACCTACGAAGTGCTCACCACGAGCGAAACCGGCACGGACACGTTCATCTTCGTATTCGACGCCGACTACCTGAACGGTACCGAGCCGAGTACGTTTTTCTTCGATGACGACGGCAACGGCCGGGCGTCGCGCGTCGTCTTCACGGCCGCCGAGACCGAATCCATATTCGTCGAGGTACAAGGCTTCCAGGGCCAAGTCGTTGGACGCTACGGGGTTTCGGTGCGCGAAGTGTCGGTTTCGGACGATTTCGAAGGGACGCAGGAAGCTGCGACGCCGATCGCCGTCGACGGGCCAGGCATCGCCGGCGAATTGCAATTCTCCGGCGACGTGGACGCGTTCGTTTTCGATGCGGTCGCGGGCGAGACTTACCTTATCGTTACGAGCGGCGATCTCGTGACGGATACGGTGCTCGATATTCTGAACGGCGACGGCGACGTGATCGCGGGTAACGACGATGCCGACGGCACGGTCTTCTCTGCCGTGACGCTCGTCGCGCAGGAGACCGGTCCTCTTAGCGTATTTGTGAGCGGGTATGCGAACACCGAGCTCGGTCCCTACAGGTTGGATGTGTTGACCGGCGCGAACATTCCGGACGATCACGGCGACGATTTGGCCTCCGCGACCGCGTTCGTGGTGGGCACGGGGCCAGTCATCGGTACTTTCGAAACGAACGGCGACATCGATGTATACGCGTTGGCCGCTGAATCGGGACAGACCTTTTCGATCGATACCTTCAACACTACCGGCGATACGATTCTGGAAGTATTCGACGGCGAGGGAAACTCGCTAGCCTTCAATGACGATACGTTCGACTTGTTGGCGTATGTCTTCTTTCAAGCGCCCGCCACGGATATGTTTTTCGTCGCTGTCTCGTCGTTCGGCGGAGAGAGTCTCGGCGACTATGGATTCCTCATCCGCGAGGACGACCACGGCGACTCGCTCGACACGGCGAGGTCTTTTGAAGTCGATGGTCCGCCCGACGCCGGCGAATTAGAGCTCGAAGCGACCGTCGTGTTTGGCGACTTCGATGTGTTCGAATTCGAAATCGTGACGGGGACGGACTACGTGGTCCGGACGACGACTCCGGAGACCGAGTCGGTACAGACGGACACGCAGTTGGTCTTGTTCGACGACACTGGCGCGGTAGTTGCCGAGAACGACGACGAAAGTTTCCCGGCGATACTGACCTCGGCAATCGAATTCACCGCGACCTACACGGGCCTCGCGATTGTGCGCGTGCAAGGTTTCGACGAGAATACCGTCGGCCAATATGAAATCTCGATTACCACTGACGAGTGACGTTGTGGCGGACGACCGGATAGGCGATTGATGGAAGACCTGACGCAGCTCATCGAACACGTCAAGCAGAACCCTGACGATCACAATCAACGCTGGCGCCTTGCGAAGAAGTTGTACGGCAATTGGGAATACCGCATGGCGCTGGACCACTTGAAAAAACTCAAGGAGGCGTGGCCCAACCAGCAGAACGTGATTCACTACCTCGCCACGACACACTACCGGGTCGGCAACTACGACGAGGCGATCAGCGAGCTTCAAGCGCTGCTCGAGATTTACCCGTCCGACGGTTCGGTGTGGCGTCTGCTGGGTCGCATCTGCGAATCGGCGAACCGCCCCGCCGACGCGAAAAAGGCCTACCGCGAGGCGATGATCTGTTCCCCGAGCACGAGTCTCGTCAAGGCCGTCGAACGACTCGACGGCGTGGACGAAAGTCGCTCGAGCATTGCCGACATTTCGGCCTACGACGAAATCACGCCCGACAAGACACAGATCACCTGCCGCTATTGCGGCTCCGCGAATGACGCGTTCCTCGAGCGATGCGTCCAGTGCCACGAATCGCTGGCCGTGGTGGATGCCGTGGAATCGAGCAGCGCGCCGGCGCCGGCAAAGCCCCGCGTCGTGCGCGACGAAGAAGACGAGTTCGACATCCCGCCGAACCGCATGCCGATGTTCGTCCTCCTGGGCGTGATGGCGACGATCCTGCTCGCCGGGGTTCTGCTGGCCGCCGTTGTGTTTTAGTCTTGACACACCGGCTGATCGCGCCCTAGAATTGTTCACTACTTAACCAATCCCGGGAGGGACGCGCTCCCGCGCGTCCGGGCTGCTAACCATGAATTTCGATTTCAACGAAGAACAAAAAGAACTGAAGGACCAAGCGCGGCGATTTTTGACCGACCGCTGCCCGACGACGGTCCCGCGCCGCATTCTCGAAACGGACGAACCCTATGCCAAGGACTTGTGGCAGGGCGTCGCGGAAATGGGCTGGACCGGCGCCGTGATCCCCGAAGAGTTTGGCGGCATCGGATTCGGTTACCTCGAGCTGTGCGTGCTCGCGGAAGAACTTGGCCGGGCGGTTGCACCGATTCCGTTTTCGTCGTCGATTTATCTCGCCGCCGAAGCGATTCTGCTCGCGGGCTCCGACGCGCAAAAAAAGAAATATCTGCCGAAACTCGCATCGGGAGAGCTGATCGGAACCGTAGCGGTTTCTGAGGAGTTCGGAATATCGGAACCGAGTTCCCTGAAATCCACGCTCAAATCCGGATCGATTTCCGGTAAAAAGATCGCCGTGCCCGATGGTGATATCGCCGACTTCGCCATTGTCGCGGCGAAAGACGGCGCGGGCGTTTCGCTCGCGATCGTCGATCTCAAGGGCGGCGGCGTGAAGCGCCATGCAGTACAGACCGTCGACCCGACGCGCTCTCATGGCGAGATCGAATTCTCGAACGCCCCCGCGGAATTGCTCGGCAAGTCCGGTTCAGGTTCGGATTTATTGCAGCGCCTCTACGATCGCGCGGCGGTGTTGTTCGCGTTCGAGCAACTGGGCGGGGCCGACGCGTGTTTACGCATGGCGCGCAACTACTCGACCGAGCGTTACGCGTTCGGACGTCAGATCGGATCGTTCCAGGCGGTCAAGCACCGCATGTCGGAAATCTACGTGAAAAATGAACTCGCGCGTTCGAATTGCTACTTCGCAGCGTGGGCGCTCTCGACCGGCGCGGCCGAATTGCCCGTTGCCGCGGCGGGCGCGCGGGTCGCTGCGTCAGAGGCCTATCAATACGCCTCCAAAGAAAATATTCAGATACACGGCGGCATGGGATTCACGTGGGAATACGACGCGCATTTCTTTTATCGCCGTTCGAAACTGCTCGCGCTAACGCTCGGCAGTCCGATTGTATGGAAAGATAGGCTCATCACGAATCTCGAAGCAGCGAGCGCCTAGGCGCGTTTTAGCAGGAGCATTCCGATGGATTTCAACGATACGCCCCAGGAAGCGCAATTTCGGAAAGATGTCCGCGCGTGGCTCGCGGCGAACGCGCCGAAATTCGAGCCGAAAGACAGCGGCAATCCTCGACAAAAGGAAAACATCGAAGAGGACCTGAAGCGCGCGAAAGCGTGGCAGGCGCTCAAATCGGACGCGGGCTACGCGTGCCTCACGTGGCCGAAGGAATTCGGCGGGCGCGGCGCGACGCCCATGGAAGCGGTCATTTGGGAGCAGGAAGAACATAAGTTCAAAGTGCCGCGCGGCTTCTTCGAAATCGGCATCGGCATGGCCGGCCCGACAATGATGAAATACGCCGCGCCCGAGCAAAATCAAAAGTATTTGCCGCGCATGCGGAGCGGTGAAGATGTCTGGTGTCAGCTCTTCTCGGAGCCATCCGCCGGCTCGGACCTCGCTGCACTCAAGACGCGCGCCGAACGCGAAGGCGACGAATGGGTCGTCAACGGCCAAAAAGTTTGGACTTCGGGCGCGCACTATTCCGACTACGGCATTCTTGTCACGCGCCACGATCCGACGCTGCCGAAACACATGGGCTTGACGTACTTCTTCATCGACATGCACGCGCCGGGCGTCGAAGTCGTGCGAATCAAACAAATTTCCGGCGGATCGAATTTCTGCGAAGTGTTCTTCAACGATTTGCGCATCCCGGATTCGCAGCGGCTTGGGCGCGTAGGCGATGGTTGGTCCGTCGCGTTGACGACGCTAATGAACGAGCGACTCGCAGTAGGCGACGCGCCCGCGCCGGATTTCGACGAAATCTTCGCGCTCGCGCGCGCCGTGCAATTGAACGGGAAGCCGGCGATCAAGGATTCCGGCGTGCGGCAGAAACTCGCGGATTGGTATGTGCAAGCGCGCGGACTGAAGTACACGAAGTACCGCACGATGACCGCGCTCTCGCGCGGACAAACCCCCGGACCCGAAGCGTCAATCGCGAAGCTCGTCGGCGCGAGCAAGTATCAGGACATCAGCTCCTTCGCGTGCGACCTGCTCGATGAAGCCGGCGTGTTGACTGGGATTGATACGGCACCGTTTGGCGCGCAATTCCAGCAGGGCTACCTCTACTCGCCGGGCTACCGCATCGCCGGGGGCACGGACGAAATTCTGCGCAACATCATCGCCGAACGCGTGCTGGGTCTACCGCCGGAAATTCGCGTCGATAAAGCGGTCGCGTTCAATCAATTGCCGACGGGCGCCGCGACCTGAGAAGCGAGATTGCCACGTCGACGGCTAACGCCGTCTCCTCGCAATGACGTGTTGGGGCGCCACGACCTGTTGTTGGCGAGCGCGTTACCGTTTCCGGAACACGGATTGCCGTAGTCCCCACTCTATTTCCGAAGTTCCGCTTTCGTTCTCCGCGATCGCGACGAGCGACGCTTCGAGTTCGCCGATCTC
>JBGTJY010000949.1:0-4594 GCA_041744855.1 Candidatus Hydrogenedentales bacterium | reverse complement strand
GCATCATGACGTCGAGCAACACGAGGTCCGGGCGTTGTGATTCGGCGATGTCGAGCGCCGCGATTCCGTCATAGGCAATTGAAACGTCGAAGCCTTCGTTGAGAAGCGCGCGCTCGATCAGCGCGACGACATCCGGCTCGTCGTCGACCACGAGTACCCTTGTCACTGCGTGGATTCTCCCTTCTGGTCCCGAACAGGCATTCTCGGGAACTTCGAGTTCAGATTCGAGGAATCGAATCTGCGATCCAGGACCACATTGCAGTTGCATCGAGACGCGGTCAGGACCAATCGTCTCCTACCGTCATATCGAAGGTGTGCATGCGCGCCGGGGCTGCGGGCCGTTCCGGCGCAGCCGGAATGCGAAACGCCGGCCGACGCTCCGGGCGCCGAATATTGGATTCCTTGAGCTTGACGCCGTGATCGGTGAAGCCATCGCCCGCATTGTCGCGGCGCACGACGTGGCCCGTCAGCGTGCGAGAAATCGGTTCCGCGAAGGTATCGTCGCGCATGAGTTGAATCGAGACGTTCGCGCCGATGGGGAGCGTCTCAAGCGTGCGCACCAGTAAGCCATGGGCATTCATGTCGAGCACGACGCCTTCGAGCTGATGCAGCGCGCCATCGGCGGTCTGCAGCACGCACGGGCGGCACGTTTCGGTGCGCCGATCTCTGCGCTTGCCCCGCCGCAGCGATCGTTCATCTTGCGTGAAAAACATTTCATCGGGCATCGGATCGGGAATCCAACGGTTGCGCCGCGTTGACTGCAAGATCGGTTTGTATTGACTGCCTGCCGCCGGTGTGTCACATTCGCCGTCGTCGCGCCACGCGGGTCCATCACACCAATTCGACACCATACACGACAGACTCCGAGAATGCAACCTCCATGCGCTTTTTGAGCAATTGTAGACGATTTAGCATTTTTAACGGTGAACTGCGTTTGGTCTGTTGTCCACGTTTACTAGGTTGTCGTACTATTTTCCTCTGCTTGGTGTGTTGCGTGCCCGTGTCAGAGGCGCAGAATTTCGCTAACCGGCCGGACCCGTCGGGGCTCGGGGTGGTCGTTCACGCCGACCAACTGGCGTGGGGTAATCCGCTGGACGGGTCGTCGATTCGGCTGGCGCTTATCGCGCCCGCCGCTTCATTGGGCGATGGCCGGGACCTTGCGCGACACATCGATAGCGACCTGAGCGTCGTTCCGCTGATTCCCGGGGTGGTACCGGTCGGGCTCGAAGCGGCGCTGAATTCCTGGCCCCTCCCTAAGAACCGCGACGTCGTGGTGATGGGAAACTGCAACTTGGGAGTGGCGGACTGGGCGGCGCTGCGGGTTGCGGCGGGCGAGGCCGGAATCGTCGCGGTACAGTTTCAGGGACAAACCGGGCCGGAAGTAGTCGACGGTGCGAAGGACGAGACGGTTGACCTGACGCGTGGCTTGGGAATGGAGCTGTGGCCCGGCCAGGGTTCGCAATGGCCGACTATTCATACCTACTCGGATGCCGGTCGACGCGTGGCATTGATTCAGTACGACGCTCCTGCGCCCGAAACGCAGGCTTTGATTCCCGGCGCGCCCACGGTTGCCGAATACGATTGGACGTTTCGAGAAGCGCAATGGGCGCTTGTCGCGCGGGCGGTCCTGTGGGCGGCGGGAAGGGAACCGGGAATACGAATCCAGAGCGTGACCGCGTCGGGGCCTGGGGGTCCGAGCCTGGAAGATGTGCCGCCGTTCCTGCCGCAGGAGTACGTGCAGAGTCTGGGCGACACAGTGAACAAGCCGGCGATGCGGCCTTTCGCGGTGACGTTGAGCGCGCCGGCCGATCGACGTTACGGCGTTCGTTACCGCGCGCGGTATCCGTTTCGCGGAATTCCCGCGTGGACTTGGCCGATGCCCGACACCGTGCCCAAGAACGCAGAAACGTTCACGGTCAATGTGCCCATCGGCAACGGCGACGTGTTCCTCGATCTGTGGCTCGAGGATCGCGGCGAAATCGTGGACTGGTTTTCCGCGCCGCTGCGCGAGGTGACGTGGCCGACCATCGAGACCTTCCGCTGCGTGCCGGCGGTAGTGATGCCCAGCGGCACGATCAGCGTCGAGTTCCGCGTGCGCGCGCACTTCCAAGAGCCGCGGCCGTCGACGGCGTACATTCGGATCGAGGACGCCTATGGACGCCTGTTGTCGGATCGATACCTAGAAATTCCCGAAGCAGGCGGCGACGTCGCGGCGGAGTTCGCGCTGACCGACGCGATGGGCACGTATGTGCGCGCGGAGTTGTACGTCGCTGACCGGCCCGAGCCGCCGTTTTCGCTGTGGGAGTTGGAGCGCGCCGCGTATCGCGCGTCGTTCGTACCGTTGCGCGCCGAGCTTGAGCCGGCGTTTCTGTTCATGGCGTCGGGCACGGGAAACGGCGAAGCGAACGCCATGGCGGCGCACACGCGGCTCCGGGAACTGGGCGTGAACCTACTCCATGCGAACGAAAGTTGGACGCGCCTGGCGCCGGGAGCATTTCTCGCGAGCATGCCGCGTTTGCCGCACGTGACTTCCTATGCCGACGCGAATGCCACGCCCGATCTCGAGCGAACGCCGTGTTTGACGGAGCCGGAATTTATCGAGCAAGACGACGCGCGGATTAAGGAGGGGGCGAGCGTTTTGTGGCCTTACGGCGGCGGTTTGTATTCCTTGGGCGATGGCAACGCGCTCGTGCACGATGAGGCGGAAGTCTGCCGCTCGCCGACGTGCCTCGAAGGGTTCGCCGCTTATCTCGCGCGAGCGTATGAGTCGGTCAGCGCGTTGAACGCGGCATGGGAACAGTCGTTCGCGTCGTTCGAGTCGGCATAGCGTTAAGTCCCGCCCGCGGACTCGGATGCGATTCCGCCGTGGCTCGATTTTCGCCTCTACATGGATGGCGTATTTGTCGCCGCGCACATTCGCGCGGCCCAGACCGTGCGCGAGATCGATCTTCAAGCCCGCATTGGGTTTTGCGCGGAGTCCGCACTCGGTCCCGCGGGGGGGTACGACTGGTATCAGCTCGCGTCGCGATTGGACTACTTGTCCGTGCCCAACGACCCCACGATAGTGGAGATCGCAGGTCAGGCCGCGCACGATCGCTCGGTTCTCTTGCTACGTTGCGACGCGCCGATGGACGAGACTACGGCGAGCTGGATGCCGTGGTATGTCGCGATGAAGGGCCTCCGCGGGATTGAACTGACGCATGCTTACGCGACCACCACGCGACCCGAGACCGCGGGCCTTTCCCCGTTTGGCGAGGCTGAACCGTGGCTCGATGCATTGTCCGCGTCGGCGCGCGCGTTGCAGGCGGGCACGGCGGAATTGCTGCGCGCCGCGGAACGCGTGGACGATGGGATTATTGTGGTCACGAGTCAGGCGAGCCGATACATTCGCGCGCGGTTGCACGCGGACGCTGGGGACGACGCGCTGTCCGCGTTTTGCGGTGCGCTGGGAACTCTCGGTTACGGATTCGCGCTCGCGCCGGACAACGCGCTCGATGCGATGGAGCTCGAAGGCGCGCGCGCGATTGTCTTGCCCGACACGACGGCCCTGTCGAATGGCGGGCTGGAGACGCTCGACAAGTTTCGCAGCAATGGCGGATTGATCATCGCTTCGGGTGAGGCCGGGCGTTACGACGAACATGGGGCCGAGCGCACGACCGGAACGTCGGAATTCGATCCAGCGACTCCGGACACGATCGGCGAACTCCTTGCGTCCCGCGAGATTCTTCCCAGTGGTCACGATACGATCGACTGCGACGAAGATTTCCGCGGCATTCGTTCGCACTCGCAGTATGGCGCGGCGCAGATTTACGCGTTCCTGCAAGACGCCGCGGAGGGAACGCGCGCATCGCGGGTGCGCGCGCAGGCGCCAGAGGGCTGGTTTGTTCATGCGCCGATGAGCGAAGTTCCCCCGACTAGCCGCCGAAAAGAGACTCTGACAATCACGCGTGGCGGGGCCGGCATGGCGGTCATGTTGCCGTACGAAGTGTCCCGCGTTCAGATTGAAGCGCCCGAAGGCGTCGAGGCCGGGAAGCGACTCGAGGTGCGGCTGAGCATTCGCACGCTCGACACGTTGCCCGGCGCGCACCTCGTGCAGGTATCGCTGCGTCCGGTGAGTGGCGCGCCGATTGCGCACTACGAGCAGACGGTGGAATGTCCCGGAGGTCAAGGCGCTACGTACATTCCGATTGCGCTCAATGAGCGGGTGGGGATGTACGAAGTGGTGGCGCGCGACTTGTTGACGGGTCTCTCGACGATTCAACCGGTGCGCGTGAATGCCCGCGAGTTGAACTTTTGAGACACGTGCCGTCGAGCGCTAGAGCGACAGCAGGTACTGTTCAATGTCGTCTTTTTCCGAGTCCGTCAGTTGGAGTTTGAAGGTCGCGTTGTAGTGGTCCAACACATCTTGCAATGTTGCAAAGCGGCCATCGTGATAGAAGCCGCCCGTTGTGTGGGTCCATAGTCCTTTCAGCGGGGCCGTCCGGTACCTGTCGTCGGGCGCGCGATTCGCCTGAAAGTCATCGATGCCGATTTCTTCCGGGGTGTGCAAATTCCAGCACGGCTCCGTGAATAGCGGTGGGACATGACAGCGCGC